>NZ_JAGWCU010000012.1:0-95934 GCF_020657755.1 Clostridioides sp. ZZV15-6388
ACCTAGAACAATAAAGGAAATAAAATCTAAAGTGTAGAGATTAAATCTATAAAATTATTTTAAGTATAGGTTAAAAGATATAGATAATGCATTTAAGATTTATAAAAAATATGAGGATGCATAATTATTTTAGGGAGGTTTTTGGTATGGATAAAAAAGAAAAGATTGTAGAAAAGTCAAATGTTGAAGTATGTAGTCCTGAGATTGTCAACAGTGTTGAAACATTAAAAATAAGGCTAGAAGAAATAAGATTAGCACAAAAAGAATTTGCAACATTTACACAAGAACAAGTAGATAAAATTTTCTTAGCAGCCTCAACAGCAGCAAATCAACAGAGAATTCCTCTAGCAAAAATGGCAGTTGAAGAGACTGGTATGGGTATTGTTGAAGACAAAGTTATAAAAAATCATTTTGCTTCAGAATATATATACAACGCTTATAAAAATACTAAAACTTGTGGTGTCATAGAAAAAGATGAGGCATTTGGATTTACGAAAATTGCTGAACCAGTAGGTGTATTATCAGCAGTTATACCAACAACTAACCCTACATCAACTGCTATATTCAAATCACTAATAGCCCTAAAGACTAGAAATGGTATAATTTTTTCACCTCATCCAAGAGCTAAAAACTGTACTATAGAAGCGGCTAGAGTTGTACATGATGCAGCAGTTAAGGCAGGAGCACCAAAAGGTATTATAGGTTGGGTAGATGTGCCTTCAATTGAATTGACTAATGTTGTTATGGCAGAAGCAGACCTTATATTAGCTACTGGTGGACCTGGAATGGTTAAATCTGCATACTCTTCAGGTAAACCAGCTGTTGGAGTTGGACCTGGAAATGTACCTGCAATAATAGATGAGAGTGCAGATATAAAAATGGCTGTAAGTTCAATATTAGTATCAAAATCATTTGATAATGGTATGATATGTGCTTCTGAGCAAGCAGTAATAGTACCAGAAAAAATATATGAAGAAGTTAAAAAAGAATTTAAATATCGTGGAGCACATTTCTTAAATAAAGAAGAAACAGAAAAGGTAGGTAAAGTAGTAATAATTGATGGAACTTTAAATGCCAAAATAGTTGGGCAACCAGCCCATGTAATAGCTAAAATGGCGGATGTAGAAGTGCCAAAAACAGCTAGGATAATAATTGGCGAAGTTGAATCTGTTGAAGTAGAGGAACCTTTTGCACATGAAAAACTTTCTCCTGTCCTTGCAATGTACAAGTCTAAGAGTTTTGAAGATGCAGTTGCTAAGGCTGAAAAATTAGTCGCTGATGGTGGGTATGGTCATACTTCATCATTGTATGTAGACTCTATAAATCAACCAGAGAGAGTAGAGAAGTTTGTAAATGCTATGAAGACTTGTAGAGTATTAGTTAATACTCCATCATCACAAGGTGGTATAGGTGATTTATATAACTTTAAATTAGCTCCATCTCTTACTCTTGGTTGCGGTTCTTGGGGTGGAAACTCTGTATCAGAAAACGTAGGAGTTAAGCATTTACTTAATATCAAGACAGTAGCTGAAAGGAGAGAGAATATGCTTTGGTTTAGAGCCCCACAAAAAGTTTATTTCAAAAAAGGATGTTTAGGTGTAGCAGCAAGAGAATTTAAAGATGTTATGAACAAAAAGAAAGCTTTTATAGTAACAGACTCTTTCCTTTACAATAATGGATATACTAAGAAACTAACTGATTTATTAGATGAAATGGGAATTAAGCATACTACATTCTTTGATGTTGCTCCAGACCCAACACTAGCTTGTGCAAGAGAAGGGGCTAAGGCTATGGCTGATTTCCAACCAGACTTAATAATATCTGTAGGTGGAGGTAGTGCAATGGATGCCGGCAAGATAATGTGGGTAATGTATGAACATCCAGAAATAGATTTCCAAGATTTAGCGATGAGATTTATGGATATAAGAAAAAGAGTATATGCATTCCCTAAGATGGGTGAAAAAGCATACTTTGCAGCTATTCCGACTTCAGCAGGAACTGGTTCAGAAGTAACTCCATTTGCAGTTATAACTGACCAAGATTCAGGTGTAAAATATCCATTAGCAGATTATGAATTAATGCCAAATATGGCTATAATTGATGCAGATATGATGATGGAAATGCCACCAAGATTAACAGCAGCGTCAGGTGTTGATGCCTTAACACATGCACTAGAAGCATATGTATCTATGTTAAGAACTGAACCAGCTGATGGACTAGCACTTCAAGCAGGTAAAATAATATTTGAGTATTTACCTCGTGCATATAAAAATGGAAAAACTGATAAAGTAGCAAGAGAAAAAATGGCAATGGCATCTACTATGGCTGGTATGGCTTTTGCGAATGCTTTCTTAGGAATTTGCCACTCTATGGCACATAAACTTGGTGCATTCCACCATGTTCAACATGGTGTTGCAAATGCATTATTAATAAATGAAGTAATCAAGTTCAATTGTGCAGAGGCTCCAAATAAAATGGGTGCATTTTCACAATACAGACACCCTGATTGTATACAAAGATATGCTGAATTTGCTTCTTTTGCAGGAATTAAAGGGAATACAGACCAAGAAAAAGTGGATAATCTTATAAAAGCAATAGATGAATTAAAGGCAAGAGTGGGTCTTCCTAAGACTATAAAAGAAGCAGGAGTAGATGAAGCTAAATTCTTAGAGGGATTAGATGCTATGGTTGAACAAGCATTTGATGACCAATGTACAGGTGCTAATCCTAGATATCCATTGATGAGTGAATTAAAAGAGATATATTTGAAAGTTTATTATGGTAAATAATATTCATTTTAGAATATCGATTCTATTGGACTTGAATATAAGTTATTAGACTTGAATATAAATTATTAGATTTGCATATAAATAGAATTTTATTAGGCTCATATAAGTAATTTGCTAATAATAGACTATAACTTAAAACCTAAATAAAAGTGAGAAAAGGTAAGAAAATTCATATTAATTTTGAATATGTATATTTAATCAATTAACTTTAAAATTAGTCACAAAATTTTTTTATTACATATAATTTTAAAGCAAAATATATAAAAAACTTTATGAAAAAATTATAAAAATATTCAGAAAATTCTATTGACTAATCTATTTATCATGATATAATAGGTATAGAAAACAAAAAAACTGGGGCCTATTAAGGCCCCCTTATTACTTTTTGATAGATTTATTTAGAATAACTTTCTCATTTTGATTTTTTATATTTATTACAGAGTCGCTGTAATCTACCTCGAAGTTAGCAAAGGCAGAAAATAAATCTATATCTCTTAACAAATGAATTGTCATGCAATGATTGTTTTTATTCAACCTTAGAATTAATGCTCTTACAAATGGGAATTGGATTCTAGAATTAAATAAGTTAGAGCCATCAGTATCTATATCTAAGCTACGATAATTAATATCTATAAATATATCTACATCATCATTATCTTCTCTTATTATTCTGTAGTCAAAATCCAAGTCTAAATTTAAATTACCTAAAACTAATAACATTTAAATCCTCTTTTCTATAAGTAGTTTTAGAGTGTTAGTTTAACTAAGCTCTCCATCTATTATAGATATAATTCGGTCTGCTTTTCTAGCAATATTTTCATTATGTGTTATTATGATAAGCGTTTGGTTATATTTTTTTATAGAACTTTTTAGTAAATCCATGACCTCTTCTGTAGTTTTACTATCCAAATTTCCTGTTGGTTCATCTGCTAAGATGATACTTGGTTTTGCAGATAAAGCACGTGCAATTGCAACTCTTTGCTGTTGACCACCAGATAATTGATTAGGAAGATGATTTTTCCTTTCATTAAGACCTAATAGATTTATAAGGTCTTCTATGTATTCTTCATCGATTTTTTTATTGTCTAACTTTAGTGGCAATTCTATGTTTTCTTTTACATTTAATACAGGAATTAGATTATACTGTTGAAATACAAATCCTACCTTTTGTCTTCTATATCTTGCTAGTTCTTTATCTGAAAGACAACATATATCTTTACCAGCGACTTTTATAGTACCATTACTTGGTCTCTCAAGACCTCCTACTAAATGTAGAAATGTGCTTTTACCGCTTCCACTTGGACCAATTATCGCAACAAATTCACCCTTATTTATTTTTAAATTTGCATCCTTTAGTGCATGTACAGATGTTTCCTTTTTTCCATAAATCTTACCTAAGTTAATAGTTTCCAATATAGGCATAATTACCCCTCCTATTCTGTGATGTTTATAGCTTCAACTATACTAATTTTATTTATCTTCCTTGATGGAATACATGTAGCTAGAATACCTACAATTATATTTGCTAAAACAACTAGTATATATATTTTGTAATCTATTGTAAAATCTAATCCATATGATGCAAAGTCCTGTAGATAATACATTTTAAATTGTATTATAAGTCCTGACACGATGGTAATTACACTTGAGAGTACTCCATATAATATTCCCTCATAGAGTATCATATTTTTAAATTCTCTCTCAGAGATACCAATAGCCCTTAACATTCCAAATTCGCTAGTTCTTGAAGTTAAGTTATAACTTATGTTATTTATTATGTTAAGCACACTAATTATGAACATTATTGCTACTATGCCATAATTATAAATCATGGATCTAGATGTCATCTTATCAGAGTTTTCTTTTTCTACCATCATATCTATTGTTGTAGTTCCAGCGACTTCACTTCCAATTTTACCTAAAAGTTTATTTATTTTTTTACTGTTTGCATTTTCATTAAGGTCTGCATAAACTAAGTTATACTTATCTACACCAGTTAATTTTTTTAGATATTCGCTACTCGTTATTACATCTACACCATCATCTCCAGAGTACGTACTACTATCTGCAAAAGGATAATTTACAATAGCTCCAACTTTAAATTCATATTCTAGGTATTCATAATTATCTTTTTGACTTTCATAAAGGTCCATATCTATTCTACCATTTGGATATTTGACTTTTATAGTATCGCCTACTTTTATATCTACAGCTGGTGTTCCTTTACCATGGGTAAAAGTCTTCTGGTATTTTTTCGTTTTAGAAATTTCTGGTACGTATACTATAGCTAAGTTTTCTTTTTTCATTTTTTTCAAGTTTATATTTCCACTTACTAAGTATTTTTCTAATGACTTTATCATCTCATCATTATAACCTCTTAGCTTTTGCTTTAGTGTATATTTTCCAGTAGTATTATTTTTTGTAAATAGAGGATATTCCTTATAATAAAGAGTTGAATTTATAGCTTCGTAGTAATCTAATCTATTTATTTTATCTACCTCTATTCTCGTGTTTAAGATACTAGCAGTTTTGACTTTGTCAATTCCATCTATATTTTTTATTTTATCTATTTGATTATCATTAAAACCCTTTATATCCTTGAAAGAAGTATTGTTACCAGTTTCATTGGAAAAAGTATTTGATAGAATAAAATCTGCATTCATATATGTTTGTTCTTGAGAGCTTTTGTTTTGGACATCTAAAAAAGAAGATTTATAATTGTCTTTTATGACGATTATACCTCCTATACTCATAGATAATACAATTATAATGAAGCCCTTTTTATTTCTAAAGATGTTTTTCGCAGATATAGATTTTGTTACTGATATATTTAAAGTTAATTTTGATATTAAAGAATTAACTTTGGTTACATTTTTATTAGTTCCAAAAGTTTTTCTGATAGCATCAATAGGAGAAATTCTTCTTATTTTTAAGTATGTAAAGAAACTTATAATTAGTATTATTAGTATTGTAGATGCAATTGATAAGAGGATTATTTTATCTGGAATAACAAAAGGTGTAACCTTTATATTTCCTTCAAATTGAATATTTCCTGCAGACCTATTAAATATTTGTGCACCCCCCATACCTGTACATATACCTATAGGCATTGCTATCAAAGCAAGTATGAAAAGTTCATAAAACATAAGTTTAAAAATCCTAAAATTAGTGGATCCAATAGCTCTTAAGACACCATATTCCTGTATTCTTTGGTATATTGATATAACATAGATACTATATATTACAATACCAGAAAATAGGCTCATAGCAATTGCAGTATATTTACTTGAGTCATCTAAAGTACCATTTTTCATGGTAGACTCTATAAGCATTGAGTTTCTTCTCACACTTTCCTTATCCAATATAGCATTTTTTGCTATATTGTCTATGTTTGTATTTATATTACTGTCTTCATTAAATTCAATATAAGTTTTAAAATTATCCAATTTTGATTCATTGAGATTCAAAAAAATTTCACACATCCCCTTTTGTTTCTCTATAAATCTATCTTCAAGTATTCCAACAACTTTAAAAGTTTCTGGATTTTCTTTTTGATATAATTTAAAAGTAAGGTCTTGATTTATCTCTGGTTTTAAACCCATACTATTTAAAATCCATTTCTCGACTACCACCTCATTGCTAGCTTTTGGAAATCGACCTTTTATAAGTTTAGAATGACTAGTCAAGTAATTTTTATTTGCATGTAGTATGTTTATAGGTAATTTTTCATTAACATCTGTAGACGCATAGTAAGATGTTATACCTAGATTTTTAATATCTTTGCTAGATTTTATGGATTCTAATTGATTTCTCTTTACATTTTTAAAGTATACATGGTCAGCTCCAGTTTCTCTTTTCATTCTATCTACATCTGCTTGCTGAGCACTTCTTGAGAGGGTACCAATACCAACAATAAGTGATGTAGCAAGAATTATACTCAGAGCAATTGCTAAAGATCTAGCTTTATAACTTTTTATGTACCTTAGTACTATTTTCAGATTATCTTTCATATTTACCACTTCCTTTCTTAACTAAATCAATTATATATTTATTTAAAATATATAGCAAAGTAAGTATTTTCAAGTTTTAAGTAGTTAATTGTATAAATTTATATGTATTTTTACAAGTTTAATTAAGCTATATGTAAATTTTGACTTTTTACATATTTTTTTTTAAATGATATAATTCTCATATAAATTGCAGAGGGGAGGGGAATTATGGAGAACAATTTTATATTTCCTGTAGTAATATTAGCTTTGTTTATATTTAGTAACCTTATAATGAATAAGTACAGGTTTTACAAAGAATTAGACATATTAAAAAGAGGACTATTAACATTTTTTATATCGTGTTTTGTATGGATTTTATTCATGGGGGGTATTCAATATATACAATTAAGTTTAGGCTATAATTCTTTACTTGAAGGAGTATTAAATATTATACTTTTTTTAATTTTAATTATGTTAAGTTGTTATATAGGATTTAAATTTATAAGATTGATAAATAATAACAATGAGCAAGAATCCAAACTACAAAAACTAGATAGTAAAATAAATCATAAGGATAATATAATCGTCAAATTAAGAAGTCAAAAACATGACTATTTGAAACATTTGCAAGTAGTGTATTCTCTATTAAATACTGGGTTAGATGAAGATGCCAAAGAATATATAATGAATATATCAAATAGTTTTAAATCAAAAAATTCAAGGTATGGAAAAGTATCTTATTTAGATGCTATAGCTTCATTAAAATATGAGGAATGTCTTGAAAAGGATATATCTTTTGATGTCTACATTCAAGATTTTATGGATAATTTAGAGATTGAACCTAATGATATGAGTTCAGTACTATTAAATATAATAGACAATGCAATAGAGTCTTTGTCTGCTATAAAAAAGGAAAAGAAATATATAAGATTACATGCATATGAAGATGAATTTCAGTACATTATAGCTATAAAAAATAATGGTCCTAAAATACATAATGTTGAAAGTATATTTTGGGATGGCTTTAGTACTAAAGAAGGGCAAGATAGGGGTTATGGGCTACATCTAGTTAAAAACATATTAGATAAGTATGATTATAGTATACTTGTAAATAGTGATGATTTTTTAACTGAATTTGTAATCTTAATCCCAAAATATTATTAGTTAGGAGGAGAAAAGTCTATGATAAAAGTTTTGATTTGCGATGATGATAAAATTGTAAGAGATGATATAGCAAATATAGTTAAAGAATCTGGATACGTAGATTACGTTAAAAAAGTTAAGGATGGTATAGAGGCAATTGAATTTATAAAAAACGAGAAAATAGATTTGTTGATTATTGACATTGATATGCCATATAAAAATGGGATTGCTTCTGCTAAAGAAATTCTTTCTATAGATAAGGATATACATATAGTATTTGTGACAGGTTTTGCTGATTATAGTCTTGAAAGCTTTAAAGTGCATCCTATAGATTTTGTAGTTAAACCATTTAAAAAAGAAAAAATACTTGATTCAATTAATATAGCAATAGACCATATTAACTCCCATAAAATTGCTAATAATAATTTTATAGAAGACACTCTTTTTGTCTATAAAATAAGGAAGCAGATACATATGATTAATTTTGATGATATAGTTATGTTTGAGAAAAATTCAAGAGCAATTAATCTACACACTAAAGATGAAGATATAATAAAGTTTTATGAGAACTTTGATGACTTAAAAAAACGCCTACCTCCTAATTTCTTTATGACTCATAGACAATACATAGTAAATTTAAGGTTTATACATAAGGTTATACCTATAAATAAATCTTCATTAGAGATAAGGTTTATAAATTTTCAAGAAAGTGCCATATTAAACAAATCTCTAGAAAAAGATTTTCTATATAGATTTTATAGGGTTAAAAGATTCTAGTGAAAAGAGAAGAACAAATTCTTTTAGCGTTATACAATAAGTACTATAAAGATGATATATAAGAAAAGTTTATATAAAAATTATTTGTAATTATGAGTTAATTATATAAGTTATAGTGTAAAATATATTGGACTTTCTTTAAAAAATTATAAAGTCCAATATATTTTAGAGATAGTTTTATATTTATAAATTGCTTAAGATACTAGGGTCTTTAATCTTATTATCTTCAGCAAGCAATAATATCTTAGACATAATCTCAGCAGTCTTAGGGTCTTCATCAGCAAATGGAAGGAATATCTTACCTCTACTTTGAGAATGTACAGGAAGTATATTTAAAGCACCCATTCCTTTTTTATGTACAATACCAGAACCCATGTGTACAGAATAATCGCCTAAATTACCTGTTATAAGAGCATGAGAGCCTTCAAAATTGACATTTTTAATCTTTAATAATAATAGTAGCTCTTTAGCAATAGCTATACGCATCTCTACAGTAGAGTGGCTTGTCTCAGGGTCAACACCACCAGCATGAGCAACACTTACAACAAGGTCTATATCACGCATAACTTCAGAGAAAAGAATTGGAGGTATAGAAGCTAGTTCTAAGCTTTTATAAGTCTTTCTATTAAAGAATTCTACTGTTTCAATAGTTGGAGGTTCAATGTCTGCTGGTGAAAACCAATCTGCAAGTGCAAACATCTTTGCTACTATATTTTCTTTGTAGAATACTTTTTGTAAACCTTCCTCATAGTCAACAGTCCAAAGTTGATTTCTAAGAAGTGCTACCGTTTTCTTTGGCTGGATTTGATGACCAGCATATCTACGAGATATAGTTTTTTCAGACAATTCATCAGCATTTATTCTATAATATTCACGGAACACTTGCTTAAATGGTTGAACAATTTGCTTATCAAATAAGTCATGTTGGAATTCACTCCACTTACCAGATTCAAATAGATGAACTGGATGTGCAAGTTTTAATTTATTTTTTGCAGTTAATCTATAAGATTCACCAGTTGTATCACAAATAAAGAACTTAGACTTATCATTATAGATATATCCAATAGTATCATCACATACCCAAACTAGATTTTTAACTAAAGGACAAATAACTGGGTTTTTATAGATATTGGAGATTTCCTTAACTGTAAATACTGTTTCATTTTTCATAGCTTGCTCTAAACTTTGTTTTGCACGAGAATACTGACTTTTTAAATCTTTTTGTACTGATTTAAGTTCAAGTACATATGGATGTTTTGCAAGTGCTTTTGGCACACTTTTTAAAGCCTTATCGCCTTTTTGGACTTTTATAGATGTTTTTCCTTTTTCATCAACATCTATCCAAAGTGAAGTTCCATCAATATCTTTTGGTTTAAACATATGAGCAACTTCATTTAGCTTTTCCGTTTCAAGAGCCCACATCATACGATTGATATCTTCAAAACCAGCACTTCTAGCTAAGTTTTCCATTGCTATTGCACAAGCTTTTGATTCACTTTCACGACGTTGTGCACCAAATTGTTTGCTTTCTTTAGCAAACTTTTGAATAAATTCATAACGGAAAGTTGCTTCTTTAAGGTCACCTTTTTTCATAGGAAGTAAAGAGAAACTTCTCAATTTATCTTGATTTCTATTTGTTTCAATTTCTTTCATCAGCATGTCTTTATCAAGCTTTCCAAGTGTAGCATCAGCATAAAGCTGTGCACGTCTGTGAGAGTTTCCGCCACTAGTTATGTATTTAGCTGATTTGTAAAGGATATTGAATCTTTCTTCTCCAATAGTTTTATATGAATCCAAAAACCAATCTACATCAAATGCTCCATCCATGAAACTCTGTGGTGATATAGGAGAGAATAGAGCAACCTCTGATTCTTTTTGAGCAGAGAATCCTTCATTTATATGTGCATGGAAATACCAAATTGTACTCTTTAAACCTTTCCAGTTTAAATATTTTTCAATTATGTTTACCCATTGAGGAGCATACATAGCAGCTTCTATTAATCTTAATTCAGTAATATCAGTAGTTTTAAGTAAATTTTTTAATTCCTTAGAATTATCTTCTTTAGTAGGATAACAATTTTTAAGTAGAGAACTCAAAACATCTTTTTTTGAATAATTACTGCCATATGAATATCCTCTCTGGAAAGTTTCTTTACCAAGAGCAACTAAGATATTTACAAAATAATTCATACCTTCAAAATGTTGTATATTATCAGCTAGATGAGAAACTTCTGTTGGCATATCACCTCTACGTGATTCAATTTCTATAATCCTATTTGTAACAGTTTTTATATTGTTTTCAAGCCATGGATGTTTTTCTAATGTATCACCACTCCATCTAGGATTCGTTAAAATTCGTACTATATTTGTTGCATTGTATCCAGTTACAATTTCTCGATTGATTTGTTCCTCAGTCATTAATCCCAATTCATATGCACGAGCAAATATATCTATATTAGTATAAAATGGGAATTTATATTCTAGAAGTTGATAATTTGCAAATGTAGTGTAGAAGAACTTAGTAAAGGAAATATCATCATGAATAAATGAATGTGCCTTTCCAAGCCAATAGTTCAAAATTGGGGCATCTAAAGCAGGGCAGTATTCATTTTGTCTATAGTAGTTTTTAGTAAACTCAACTCTTTGCTTTTTACATTGTTCAGTAGTTAATAGGTTTCTTAGTTTGTAATATGTATCCAAACAGTATTCAAACATTTCTTTCTGGTCAAATTCATTTAGTAATACTGAAAGTATTCTTCTTGTAAGAACATCAAATTTTAATTTCTCTAATTTTGAATATAATTTCTTTTGTTTTTTTTCATCAAGGACATTTGAATATATAGATGAAAACCAACTTTTCTCTATCTCATGATAAGCACATGGGCGTATACTATAAAATAAAATCTCAAGGATTGTTTTATAATCTAAATGAAGTTTCTTGCTAGTTTCTCTCCAAAGCTCAGCTAATGGATAATTATCAATAGTATCCTTATTATTTCCAGTTATACGTTTAATAGGAGTTAGATTATATGTAGAGTAACCTAAAAGTATTTTATCCATATTACCTGACCATCTCTCAACTTCATACTCATAATCTGCATTTTCAATGATAAGTTCATTAAATTTTTCATATACTTTTAATATTTTATTTATATCTACATCCAGAATTTTCTTAGCTTCTTTTTTAGTTGATATAGAAACAGAATCCTCATTAGAAGATAAGCTTAAATTGGAAATAATCTTATTAAGTTTTGATGGACTAGAGGAATCGCATTTAAAATCAAATTGTTCAGGAATTTGGACCTTATTTTCAGGGTTGTATATTCCAAATCCATTTTCTTTACAATAATCATTTTTTGCTTTACCTAATAAATTATCAATTAATATCTGAACTTGAGATGTATTCTTTTTAGACTTATCAACACTTTCCACTAATAAAATAAGTTTATTATATAGCTCTTGTCTATCAGGACTGTCTTTTAATAAATTTACAATTTCAAATCCTCCAAGACATTTTTGCGAATTTGAAGATTTTATTAGAGAAGAAGCAATATTTTCTAGCTTTAAATCATCTTGTTCAAGTAAAATCTTTATTACTGTTTGTCTGATGGAACTTGTTTTTAAAGTAAGCAAGTTGTTTATTCTGTCTAACTCTACATCTGATAAGTCAAGTTCTTTAAGTAAACTTAATACAATTTCTCTATTGGAAACACTCTTATCGCTCAAACATTCTAATAAGAAACTACGTTGTTTATCTGTTTTTGGCTCATTTATAAAATTAGCTATAAGTGAAGCTCTTAAATCTGAACTCATAAGATGACAGTTATCCATTAGAACATCCATAAATTGAGTATTCATATCATATGCTGTTAATGTCATCATGCACCTAAGTATATTGTGAGAAGAAATTTCAACCCAAGACCATGGAAATACACTGCCAGAAAATTCCTTAGTTTTTGAATTTAAAAGTTCTAAGGTATGTTTTAGATTTTCAAATTGTTCCTTTCTAGCTTCAAAGTTTTTATCAATAGGAGAATCTGATAAGTCAAAATCAACTTTTCTGTTTTGCCAATTATAATAGTAGCCAACAGAACTTTCTACATAGAAGTTTCTAACTACCCATGCAAGTATCTCTAAATCGTCACCTTTAATATTTTTAGATGCAACAGAGTGTTTGAAATATGTACTTTCTGTGTTTGATAAGAAGTAAAGTGCCACAAGTTTTTTGTACTTTTCATCATGTGAAAGTAAATTTTCAATAAGAGAGTAGGAATCGTAGATATTGTAAGTTGCAGTTGCCCATAAAGCAAAATAAATTTCAAGGTTATCATTACTGTTAATTGACTCCATACGAAACCCTTCATCAGTCAATGATTTATATGAAAGTTCTAAGCACTTACGAATTATTCCAGGTTTTTGGTCTGAAAAACCAAGTCCTGTCCATGTATCCAAAGCTCTTATAACAGAACTAAATCTTTCTAAATTGTTATCTAAGATAGTTTTTAACATATAGATAGATGCAGGAATTGTACCTTCATCTAGACTTTCTACAATTTGTTGTCTAAGACCTTCTTGTTGTTTAGCTGCGAGAAGAAGTTTAGAAAGCATTTCATAGCACTTTTCACTATGACTTTTCATAATACCAATTATCATTTGTCTAGTAAGTAGGGCGGTTTGATTTTCTCCAAAAATTACTTCTTCTAAAGCGTTGATGACATCATTATTTCCTTTATCTATTTCTAGTGCGATTTTATCACTCATTATATAGTCATATTGAAGAACTTTATCTGGAAGTGTAAGATAATCTAAGACAGAAAAATCATGATATATCAAACTAACATAATGTGAAATAAGCCTAATTATACTTCTAAAATAATCTTTAAGTCTATTTGAGCGATATCCTTTACGATAGTATCCTCCTGAATATGGATAATTCATTTTTCTTTTAATTAATTGGCAAAGTTCTTCTACTTGTTCAGGAGAAAACATTAATTCTAAGGCATTTTTTAAAGGGCCAGAAAGTAAAGTGTCTACACTTTCAATTTCGTAGTAATAACAATTATAGTATTTTTTTATCATATCTAAGAATTTATTTTCATCTTTTACATCATAATAGTATGATTCATCCTTTACACAATCCCAAAGAGATTTAGCTAAGTCGTAATATGGTTTTGAAGAAGATTTAGTAAAATTGTTTTTAAAATCTTCAATTATTTTAGGATTTTTTTCTACTCTAGTACGTTCTGACATTTATGTACCTCCAATTTATTTATTTTAAAACATCCTTCCAGCAAGTAGAGTGAGTCTTATAAAAGTGAATATATCACCATCTTTTAAATTTATAGGAGAATTGAGTTCTTCAATAACATCTTCGTTTATAAGAACTTTATAGATTCCATCTTCAAATGCTTGTAGTGCAACTTCTATGGCTTTTTCTACAGATTGTTTGTTTTCATTGTAGATAGAGCCGAATCCAACTTTTCCAATGGTAGCTTGAGACTCAATCTCTTCGCTAGTTAAAAAGCTTATTATTGATTTTTCTGGGGTCTTTTCATTATATTCAAGAACATTTTTAGATACAATTTCAGAGATAGCCTCTTTTAGGCAATTGATGTTGTCAGATAAATCAAAGGGGGTAAGTTCTAGCATAGGTCTACGTTTGCCAACAGCTTTAACTCTAAAATAAATTTGCATAAAATCACCTCGCAAAATATTAAGTATTAAGAAACTTAAAAAATTTATCTATTTGTTATATTATATCATTTTGTGAAATATTAGTGTGGATTATGGAATTATTTTACAAAAAATAGAAAAAAAGCTATCTTAAAGTCTAAAAAAGAGATAAAAGATAACTTTCGATTGTGAAAATATATAATAATAACTACATGTAGTTATTATTATATATTTTAGATGATTGGTTTTAATAACTATCTTTTTTTATTTATAAATTTTACTCCTAAGTATTTTTTGATATCTTCTTCAGGAGAAAAATCGTCAATAAGTATTTCTTTGCCAGTATCTTCAAATACTACTAGAACTTCACAGTCACCTTGTAAGAAAAATTTTTTAACAGTGTCTTCTTTAACTTCTCTAACTTTTACTACATTCTTTTTTTCTTTTTCAAAGTCTTTTGTATAGTAACTTCCCATCATATTAATGATTTTTGTATATCTATTCATAAAATGCCTCCTCATGCGATTAAATTTAAAAAATATGTTATAATAATTGTTTGTATTAACTTAATAATTATAACAAGGAGTAATAATAATGACTAGTATAAAAAATAAAGATATTTTAAATTGTATAGATTATTCCACTAAAAATAAGCTCTTTAATGAACTAAATGATGTATATGAATCCTTACCAACTGGAAATTGTTCTGGTTGTGGTAATTGTTGCATGGAATCAGTAGGTATAAATTTAATTGAGTTTTTGAATATATTTTGTTATCTTGAAGATAGAGCGGATTTAAGAAGAAGATGTATAAGTAAAATAGTAGACTATTATTTTGAAGAGTATTCCAAAAAAAATTCATGTCCATTCAAAGACGACGATAATAGGTGTTTAATATATGAAGTTAGACCACTAAATTGCAGATTATTTGGACATTGGAAAAAAGCGGACTATAACAAAAATCTAGATAATGTCACTAAGAAAAATAATGACTATAAAGAGTTGATGAAGAGACAATATGGATTTGAAATAAATGATGAAGTGGTAAATTATAGAATAGATTATTGTGAAAGCTTTATTCCAGGCAAAGGTTATTTGAGCAAATCTGAGAGATTAAGCTTTTTTGATAAACTTATGATACTAGATTCAAAACTTTATTCTAATAGCATTATAGATATAGATTTTAAGGATAGAGGTATAGTTGAATATTTTATAGAATCGCTATTTTACAGAGATTTAGCATATAATGTAAAAATAAGGATATCTAAAGAACCTAAAATAAAAAAAAGAACTATTAATAGAATAAAAAGGCTTATTCTACTAGAGTCTTATATTAAATAAATAATAACTTGTAGTATAAATATTGTCAAAATGAGGTGAAGATGGTGAATCTAACAAAAGTAAAAGGAAATACTTTCTTTATAAAAGGTGGTACAAATACAGGAATATATGTGTTTGAGGATAATACAGCACTTATGATAGACCCAGGATTATGTGGTTCGAGGCCCAGAAGAGTAACCAAAGTATTGGATGAAAATAAAATACAAGTTAGATATATTATAAATACTCATGGCCATGATGACCACTATGGGGCATGTAATCAATTTAAAGAACATTATAAAGATGTGTGTGTAATGTCATCAAAATACGATAAGTTATATATAGAAAACCCAGAGTTATTTTCAAAGTATATTGTTGGGGGGAAAAGCAATATATTTATGGATAATATTTTAAAAAGTAAAATGTTAGATGATATAGAAATAGATAAAACTATAGATGCAGGTAGGCTGGAATTAAATAATGAAATGTTTGATATAATTGAATTTCAGGGACATACACCTGGAAGTATAGCCATTTTAACTAAAGATAAGGTGATTTTTGTGGGAGACCTTTTGATAGGAGATGAAATTCTATCAAAATATGATTTCTTATTTTTATATGATATACAAGAACAAATGAACTCATTAGAAAAGTTAAAAGGTATAGATTTTGAGTATTTAGTTTTGGGTCATGGAAAACAAGTGATATCAAAAGAAGATGCTTATAAATTAATAGAAAAGCATTTGAATGCTTTAGAGAAATATTTATACCAAATAAGACAGTTACTTGAAAAACCAAAATCTTTAGAAATTTTACTAAAAAATATTATAAATAACAATAATTTAAGCAATAATTATAAAGAGTATCATTTTTTTAAATCTTCGTTGGTATCTGTTATAAGTTACCTAATTGATTTAGACGAAATAGGGTATATCTTAGAGGATGGAGAATTGCTTTACTATACAAAAACAAAATAAATTATGATAAAATAAAGAAGGTCATAAAAAACAAATAAAGGGTGAGCAATATGGAATACGAAAAATGGAATGAAATACTAGCGCCTTATGAACATGCAGTAGAAGAATTGAAAATAAAATTTAAAAATATAAGAAAAGAATATTTAGCAAAAGGCGAATATTCTCCCATAGAATTTGTCACAGGAAGGACAAAAAAAATATCTTCCATAATATCTAAGTTAAAAAGGCTAAATGCAAAAGATTTAGAAACTGAAATTGATGATATCGCTGGTATAAGAATAATGTGCCAGTTTGTTGAAGATATATATTCTATAGTTGATTTGATAAAAGTAAGAAATGATATGACTATAATAGGAGAAAAAGATTATATTACAAACTACAAAGATAGTGGCTATAGAAGCTATCATGTTATAATAAAATATCCTATAAACTCAATTGCGGGCTCAAAAGAAATTATATGTGAAATACAAATAAGAACTCTTGCAATGAATTTCTGGGCTACAATAGAACATTCATTAAAATATAAATATGACCATTACATACCTGAGACTCTAGCAGAAAGACTTAGAAGAGCGTCTGATGCTGCGTTTCTCTTAGACCAAGAAATGAGTGAAATAAGAGAGGATATAATGAAAGCTCAGGCTATGTATCAAATGAAGTCTATAGCCATTAGAGACACTCTAAATAGAATACAAGAGTTATATGACTTAGGTGATACACATAAAGCTATGCAGTATCAAAGAAAGTTGGATAGAACTGAAACAGACAAAAACATAACCGAAATTTTAGAATTAAAACAAGAAATAGATATGTTATTAGAGCAATATAAGGATACTAAGGTAGATGATAGAGTGGTTCAATAAAGCTACTTATAGAAAATTTACTAAATATTAATGGGGCTGCCTCTTAATGGAAAATAATTTCTAAGAAGAGACAGCCTATTTAGTTTAATCAAGGAAGGAATGATGTTATGAGTTTATATGCAATAGGTGACTTACATTTTTCAACATCAGTAAATAAGCCAATGAATATCTTTGGCAGTAATTGGGATGGTCATGAAAAAAAGATTATAGATAATTGGAAAGAGGTTGTTACAGAGGAAGATGTAGTATTAGTATTAGGAGATACGTCTTGGGGAATTAATTTATCAGAAGCTAAAAAAGATTTAGACATAATAAATGAACTTCCAGGTAAAAAAATACTTATAAAGGGAAATCACGACTATTGGTGGACAACAGTTACAAGTTTGAATAAGCTATATGAAAATATGCGTTTTATTCAAACAAATTTCTATGAATATAGAGATTATGCAATTTGTGGAGGCAGAGGTTGGATATGTCCTAATGATGTTAAATTTGATGAGACGGATGAAAAAGTTTATAAAAGAGAAGAAAATAGATTAAGGCTGTCATTAGAGTCTGCCCATAAAAAAGGTTATTCTAAAATAATAGTAATCACTCATTATCCTCCTACAAATGATAGGTTAGAGGAGTCTTTGTTTACAAAATTATATGAAGAATATAATGTTGAAAAGGTGATTTATGGTCACTTGCATGGTAAAGAGTCTTTTAAAATGGGTCTAAAAGGGATTCGAAATGGAGTTGAATATATATTAGCATCTTGTGATTATACAGAATTTAATTTAATAAAAGTTCACGATTAAAAAACATAAATTGGTAAATACTATAAGATACACGATTAAAAATAAATATTTGAGGGATTTCGGTTTTGAGAAAGGAGACACGATTTATGAGGTGGATATTAGTTTTTATATTTTTATATCTTATTCCTTTGATAGTGATATTCAGAAATTACAAGAATTTTAAGAGGTCTTGTATCTACAGTAGTATTTATGTAGTGTTAGCTACAACAATAATGATAAGTAACATCTATATGAGTGGACTTAATAAGATAAAAGAATCTATGTATTATCATAATTATATTTCTGATGAGACATATGATGAAAAATATGTATCAAATTTTAATGAAAAAGAAGATAGTGATTTAAAACAAGATAAAAAAAATAGTAAAGAATCCAACAACAAAAAAGTAGATAATAAACAAGATAAAAATACACAAAGTACAGATAATAATAAAGAAGAAAACAAACAAGATGTAATAAAGAATAATGATTTAGAAAGAAATACTTCAACAAATAGTGAATCAGAAAAACAAGGAAATACTGAAGAAAACAATGATAATTATATAAGTAAAGAAAATGATAGTGAAGATATTAAAAAAATAGACCTAGAAAGTATAGGAATTTTCAAGAAAGAAATTTATAATATAGAAAGAGTAGCTTTAGTACCAATGAGAGAATGTATACCTTATACTAAGGATATTGCAAAAAATATAACTAAATTATCTAGTATAAAAAAAGATGTTACAAATGCTAGAAATAAATGTAAAGAAGTTATAGAAGAATATGAGAATATGCAAATCCCAGAACTTTCTAAGGATGAATATACAAAGGTATTAAGTAGTGCTAGAGATGATGTAAAAAAGGCATATGAACTTAGACAAAAGTCTATGGATAGTGCCTTAAAATTAATAAATACTAAAAGTCCTAAATATATAGGCAAGATAACTGAGTATCTTGATTTATCAGATAAGCAGATAGAAAGTTTTAAAAATAGATTGAATGATTTAAATGAAGAAATAGATGGGTCAAATACGATTGATTAATAAGAGTTAAAGAGATAAGTTAAAAGGGAGATTAGGATGAATAAGCAGAGTATAGGAAAACTAAATATGTTTTTTATGGGGATTACTCAGAGAAACCTTGAAAATGAAGATTTTTTTATTGAATTAGAAGTAGTTTTTAAATCAGGAAGAAAAGAATTTAAAGGAATTGCAACAGAAGAAGAAGGTAAGTACAAATTTAATTTTAAAGGTAAATCAGAGTTATATACATTTAGTGAATTGTTAAAAAGTATATCTAAAGAAGCTGAAAATTATGATGCACTAGTATTTAGATATATTGAAAGAGGTACTATTGTCGTAATAGAAGGAGACAATAAAAAAGTAAATGTAAAGTATCTAGATAATAAAGAAGAAGTACCAAAAATAGATGAATTTACAGCATCTCAAATAAAAAACAGAGAGTACTATGTAAAAGTAGGACAAGCAAATGCACTTTTAAAAGAAATTGGAGTACTTACAAAAGATGGTAAAATAAAAAACGATAAAATAAGAAAGTATAATCAAATAGACCACTTTGTGGAGCTTATAGACAATATTTTAAAAGAAATAAAAGACAAAGACTGTATAACAATATTAGATTGTGCTTGTGGTAAATCATATCTAAGTTTTGTACTAAACTTCTATATAAAAGAAGTATTAAAGAAAAACTGTTATTTTATAGGAATAGATTATTCAGATGTAGTTATAGAAGCTTCAAAGAAGATGGCTAAAAATTTAGGCTATAAAAATATGTTATTTATAAAAGAGGATTTAACTAATTATACACCTAATAGAGATGTTGACCTTGTAATAAGCTTACATGCTTGTGATACAGCAACAGATATGGCTATAGGACTAGGGATTAGAGCAAAGTCAGAAGCTATAGTAGTAGTACCATGCTGTCATAAGGAGTTATTAGGACAATATAAATATGAAGCTATGGAACCAATATTAAAACATGGAGTATTTAAAGCTAGATTTGCAGACTTAATAACTGATGGTTTAAGAACGTTATTGTTAGAAGGAAATGGATACGATACTTCTGTGGTAGAATACATATCCCCATTAGATACACCAAAAAATTTAATGATAAGAGCGATAAAAACTAAAATAAATAATGAAAAAGCATTAAATGAATATAGAGAACTAAAAACACAATTTGGAGTAGAACCAACTTTAGAAAAACTTATATATTAGTTGAAAATGTAAAATTTACAAAAAGCTTGCTTAAATATGCAAGCTTTTTGGTATTATATAGGTATAGTCATATATGTGATTTTGATTTATAATTAAAGCTGTGCTATAATATTTGATTAATAAAATCAATAAATGTTACATGGAGGTAAAAATGAACAAATTAAATATATGTATTGATATAGATGGAACAATAACTAGTCCTTATCATTTTCTTCCATACCTAAATGATATCTTCAATAAAAACATTACAGAGTCAGAGTGTATAACTCACAATTGGGAAGAATTATATGGTTCAGGAATAAGGGATGTATATACAGAATTTAATGATAAGTATGTACATTCATATGATGAAGCAGAAATTGTAGAAGGAGCTATTGAAGTAATAGATGAATTATCTAAGGGGCATAATTTATATTTTGTAACTGCTAGACATGAATGCTTAACTGATGTAACTAAAAACTGGTTAATTAGACAAGGAATTTTAGATATAGATGTTTACTTATTAGGAAGTGATTATAAAGTTGAAAAGGCAAGAGAACTGAGTTGTGATATCTTTATAGAAGATAACCCTTTAAACTCAGTCCAATTAGCTGATGCAGGTGTTAAAGTAATACTTTTAGATACTAACTATAATAAAGATATTGAACATCAAAACATAATTAGAGTTAATAACTGGATAGATATTAAAAAGATTATAGAACAAAGTAATTAAAAGACTTATAAATTGAAAGGGGGAGCATATGATAGATTTAAAACTAGAAAACAGAAAAGGAAAAATTCATGTAAAGAGTAGTGAGATAAAAGATATTTTAGAATTACGTCCAGACTTTGAATATGTACAAGATATATCAAATACTATAAATCAGGAGAATATATTGGTGTTTGATTGTCAATTAACAGGAAATTCTTTTGATATGGATGATTTAGATATAGAAGAAATATTAGAAGAATTAGGTGAGGAAATAGATGAGTCTTATTTCAATGTCTTATTTGAAGATGTAAGAGCATATTTAAAAGATGCTACTGATGAAATAGAGGCAGATTTGCAAGAAAATTACCTATTTGATAATTTGAGATGCTATTTTGATATATATAATATAAATCAAGAATTCACTGATTTTAAGTTTGTATTTTTAGTTTCTTTTAAGGATATAAAAATATCTTCATTAGCTAATCTAGCTAAGATTGTTTCCAAAAGACAACTGATAGGAGCATCTAAGTTTTATAGTTAAAATATAAAAATATAATTTTATGATAATAAAAGCTAGTAGCTTAAAAAAATATGGGCTACTGGCTTTTTTATTTGCTCATTTTTAAAGGAAATTTCAAAATAGTATTTACATTTCTAAAAAAATATTATATATTAAACATAATGTACAGTATATCGAATAAAATATTTTAAGATAAGTTACTGTCTTTAGATAAAATAATTAAATATACTTAGGATTATATAAGTATATTAGAGGTGAATTTATGCAGAATTTAAATGAAATAATTGCTGAGAATTTAAAAAAGATAAGGAAAGAAAAACATCTTAGCTTAGATAAAATTTCTCAACTTAGTGGGGTAAGTAAGAGTATGTTGTCTCAAATTGAAAAATGTGAAGTGAATCCAACTATATCTACTATCAAGAAAATAACGAATGGATTAAAAATATCATTTACATCATTGATGGAAAGACAAGAAAGTGATATAGAATTGGTTGATAAAAAGGATGTAGACCACTTTATTGAGGATGATGGAAAATATGTAAGTTATCCGATATTTCCATTTGATTCTAAAAGAAGATTTGAAATATTTATGATTGAGATAGAAGAGGGTGGAACATTGGATTCAAATGCTGAACTTCCAGGAACTCAAGAGTTTATTACAGTTTTTAGTGGTGAAATAACTATTAAAATAAATGGAGAGGATTATATTGTATCTAGTGGAAATTCTATAAGATTTAAAGCTGATGTATCACATATATATAGAAACTCAGGTAGAGGTGTAGCTAAAATAAGTATGGTAGTATATTATGTATAATAATTGAATGGAGTATATAGTGATATTTAGATGATTTTAAGTATGAGAGTATTTAGTATTTGAATAATAGGAGTGTGATTTATAGATGAATAACAAAAAAGCAGTTTTCTTCTTTTGTAATAATTTAGATAAAGACCCAGTGGCTAAGAATGTAATTAACTGTTGTGAGGAAGTAATGGATTTAAAGCAGACTGATATTATTGTTGATGATAATTTTGTATTAGAATTTATAGATAAAAACAATAACTTATTCCAGTTTGTAAAAACGGAAAATGTAATAAGTCATGATTATAAATATTATCTGCCAATTTTAAATAAGCATTTCAAAGATTTTGATTTTGCAGGAGTTGTGAATTGGCATGAAGGAGAGAATGCTCCAGCAAATATTCTAACAGCTCATACTATTGGAGATGTACCAACAGGCGAGTTTGGAAATTCAAATCCAAAATATTTTAGAAACTTAATTAATGCAATTGAAGATATAAAAAATGAAAACTCTCTTGATGAATTCACTACATTAACAGAAGCAACTCACTGGTCTGGAACTACATATGGGGAAGTATCTAAATTAATTACAGAATATTCTGTACCTATGTTAGATATTGAGATAGGAAGTAATAGTAATAGTTTTAATAATAAGACGGCAATACAAGTATTATCGAAATCTCTAATTAGAGTATTTGATAAAGATGAGTCTATAAAAACTTTACTGTGTGTAGGAGGAGTTCACTTTGAAAATTCTTTTGCAGATATTATAAAAAATAGAGAATACAATATATCAATTGGACATGTATTACCAAATCAATGGATTGTAAGTGGAATGTATGATAATGAAGATGGATTTGAAAAATTAGAAAAGTGTGTAGACAGTATTGATGGTGGAATTGATGGTATAGTTTTTCATGATAAGTTAAAGGGCGCTTATAAAGAACAATGTCGTAAATTAGGAGAAAAGCTTAAGGTTCCTGTATTTAAACATAAGACATTGAAAAACCCAAAAGATTTGCCCATATGGTAGATTTGATTTATAATAATGAGATTTAGTAAGTATATTCAGTAAGTCAGATTAATTTTTAAGTGAGGTCAAAAATGATAATATCTTATTTTGCACTATTAATTAGAGTAGTGCTATTAGCCTTTGAAAGAGTAGTTGTAAGATTATTAGGTGATGAAGAAGGTGATATTTATAAAAATATAGCTTCATCATTTTTATTTTTCTTTATAGGTGGAGTATGTTTACTACCATTTAGTATAACGAGTAAAGTTGGAGATTGGTCTTTTTTACTACCATGCTATATAAGTAGCTTAGTTTATTCAATTGGGTCAGTAGCATATGTAACATCTCTAGCAACTGGTGAAGTTTCACTTGTCACTCCAATAAACAGTTTAAACTCACTATTTCTATTACTTTTATCAGTTGTATTTTTAGGTGAAAGTTTTAGTTTAGGAAAAGTTGCAGGAATTATAATTATGATTGGTGGAGTATTTATATTAAAAAATGTAAGCTCTTTATTAAAAAATGCATCTGCCATTTTAAATAATCTACCATGTAGATTGATGTTTTTGTACATATTTTTTCAATCCGTAGGAAGGGTATTAGATAAGGCATTTTATGTTCAAGTATCTCCTATACTGTATTCAACGATACTTTACTTTTTTGTCGGATTAAATCTATTTGTTTTTTTAGCATTTAAAAAGAAACAAAAAGTAATCTATGAAATTTTTAGTAATAAGAAAGGACTTTCGATTTTAAGTGGTGCTATTAATGGGTATTCTTATCTAGCATTATTAATTGCTTTAAATAATTTAGAACTCAGTATAGCAGAACCATTTTCTCAAGTATCTATGATAATAACTTTAATACTTGCTCACTTTATATTTAAAGAAAATATAAAAGAGAAAATACCAGGTTCAATTCTGATATTAATTGGTGGATGGTTATTATTGCTTTAATTGATATAAAAAATGAATTATAAAGATATTGTTACTAAAAAAATATCGGAAATTTAAAAAGTATTGATAGCGATTTCAGGTAAATGTTAATATGATGGTACAAAAGAGTATAAATGAAAGACATGTTACTGGTAATGCAGGCAGGATCGAATATATTACTTTGATTTTTCAAGGTATTTATATAGGTTCTGCCTTTTTTGCATCTTGAATGGCCATTCATAAAAAATATTTTATATTATATAAAACTTTATAAAATCTTCAGAATTTCTTAAAGAATATGTAAGTAAAGTAATATATATTGTATTTATCTGATAATATAAGGGCAGACAATACTTATGAAGAATAAAAAATTCAATGTTATAACACTGATAATAGTTGATAATTATATTGGTGACCTTAAGAAAGAACATATTAGCTGACTGTGAACCAATAGTATTATCTCAATATAAGCGAATAAATAATCTAAAAACATCCAATAAATTCAGAAGACAAATGTTTAATACGAAAGGATACACATATGATAAATTTGGAAGAAAAGTATTTAACACAAAAAGATACACATATGATAAAAATTCTAGAATATAGTGGACATATTCGAAACTGGAAAGTACTCTGTGAAGAACTTGGAATCGATTCTTCACTATCTAGAGAGGAACGTGAACAAGCAATTTTAGTGAAAGCATACGAGACCTGGGGATATGATATGGCAAATCACATGCATGGGATGTTTGCCTTTGCATTATGGGATAATGTGGAAAAGAGACTCTTCTGTCTAAGAGATCAGTTTGGAGTGAAGCCTTTTTATTATTATGAGACAGCAAATGGAGAGCTTCTCTATGGTTCATCTATTCGTAAGATTATGGAACAACCAGGATTTGTGAAAGAGCTAAATGAAGAAATGCTACAGATGTATATGTCTTTTACATATGTGGCAGGTGAAAACACATTCTTCCGAGGGGTGAAGAAGCTTATGCCGGGACATTACCTTATCTATCAGAGGAGAACAGTACGTGTTGAGCATTATTGGAAGCCTGAGTTTCACCCTGACTACAACAAGTCTCTCAAGGAATGGGCAAATGAAATTCATACAACACTTCAGAATATTATGCTAGAGGTGAAATCAGATGATGAGAGTGCAGTGTTATTCCTATCAGGAGGTGTTGACTCATCTTATGTGCTGGCAATGTCAGATATAGAAACAACAGATTCATGTGGTTATGAGGAAGAGTGGTTTGATGAATCAAAATTAGCAAATCAGACAGCTGATATTCTTGGACGTAGGAATTCCAGACATATAATTACACCTGAAGAATATTTTTCGACAGTACCTTATGTGATGTACCATATGGAGCAGCCAATTGGGGATGCATCTGCTATTGTTTTTGCAATTGGATGCAAGGCAGCAGCTAAGCGCACGAAGCTTTGTTACTCTGGAGAAGGAGCAGATGAGTTCTTTGGTGGATATAATGTATACCATAAGGCAGAATGTTATGGAGAGAATCTGAATACATTTTATATTGGAAATACGAACATTATGAATGAAGAAGAGAAGCAAAAAATTCTTAAGAAATACAACCCTGATGTGCTTCCTGTTGAACTGGTAAAAAGAATTTATGAAGAAACAGAAGAACTAGATGCATTTACTAACATGTCAAATGTAGACATTCAGATATGGCTGGAAGGAGACATCTATTTTAATGTAGATAAAATGAGCACTGCAGCTGGATTGGAAATCAGAATGCCTCTTACAGATACAAGAATCTTTGATATTGCATCAAGAATGCCATCAGAATATAAAGTAAAAGAAGAACAGAACAAAATTGCCTTCCGTACAGCTGCAGCAAAAGTATTGCCAGAAGATATTGCTTTCAGAAATAAGTTGGGGTTTATTGTTCCAATTCGTATATGGATGGCTGATGAGCAGTATAACCAGGATATTCGAGATAAATTCCACAGTGAGATGGCAGAGGAATTCTTTAATGTAGATGAGATTAATGAGATTTTTGATGACTACATTGGTGGAAACTCCGATAGTTGGAGAAAGATTTGGACGATTTATACATTCTTGGTTTGGTATGAAATCTATTTTGTGAAATGTTAATCCAAGAGGAAGAACCACCTGAAATACCATTCAGGTGATTCTTAATTTTTTGTAATTTTACTTGTTAGTTCTTATGTCTAATTCTTAATGGTATATCAAGTTCTTTTGCCAATTGTTTAGATTCTTCTATTTCTTCTGGAGATATTTCATCTACCACTGAAAAAGCAACTTCTTTTATATATTTTTTACAATCTCTTGCAAAATCTAACATATAGTCAAATGATTTTTCTCCAAATTTTGGTTGAGTAACTCTATTATAAGCTTCTTTATTTGGAGCATTAAGACTTATTGATACTGCATCTATTACATCTTTTAACATGATAGCAGTTTTTTTATTGTGTATTAAATCGCTTAGACCATTTGTATTTATTCTTGTTTTGATATTACTTTTTTCCTTTATAAATTTAGCAACTTCTATTAATTCATTTATTCTCATTAGTGGTTCACCATATCCACAAAATACAATTTCATCATATTCATCTAAATTATATTTGTCAAAGGCTTCTTTTACTTCATCAATACTTGGTTCGTGTTCTAACCATAAGCTACCACTATTTGCTACTTCGTCTTTTTCATTTCTTATGCAAAACACACAGCTACATGGACATGTATTAGTTATATTTACATAGATACTGTTTTCAATTGTATATAAGATATTCATAATTTTCCCTCCATAAATTTAAGTCTTTAGTTAAAATAACGTCTTTTAAAATCAAGTTTATCAAGTGCAATCCCTAGAAGTACAAACACAATAAAGCTTCCTATTGGTTGTAACAAACCAAGTAAACTCATTACGAAAGCACTCGTAAAGCTTCCAATAATTATTCCCTCAGCAAACATATATAAAACTAGACCTACTATGCCTGCTACAAATGAAGCAATTATATTTCTTTTGTTTATTATCTTGTCACTTTTAGAAGTGAAAAATAATACAAGTATTGGCTTTATAATTATAGTTGGTATTACCCATATTGCAGCTCCTGTAGATAAATCAGCTAGACCAGCGCCTATTGCAGAGGCCGCTATAGCATAGTTTGTTGGTAAAATAGTTGCAGCTAGATAAATAAAGGCATCTCCTATATGAACATATCCGTTGTTTCCACCAACTGGAATATGTAATATATAAGCTATTGTCAAACATATTATAGATGCAAATAACGCTGAAGTGACGATACAGGTCGTCTTTTTAGAAGTAGCTTTGTTTATTTTTTCCAATATAATCCCTCCTCAAAAATCCTAAACTAGCATTCTTGTAATGTTTTCTTATAAATATATTAATATTAATCATACAATTTTCATAGTTTGTTTGGTATTTTTCTGGTAAAAAGTGAATTGTACCCATTCAAAGTCTTTTGATGGAAAAGTAGATTGTAATTAGGATAAATTAATAGGATGATTATAAAGATGGTTGTAAATTCGATATAAAATATAATAAATAGTAGGTGTATGCAAATAATATAAAAGAAGAAAAATAATATAAGAGAGTCATACTCAATGTATATTGAATAGACTCTCTTATATTTGGGAAATTAAAGGCTATTTTGTTAGATAATAGCTAATTAATGAAAAAATATATTTATAAAATACTAATTTACTCTGTTAGCAGCAGTTCCTGTGCTTATAACATCTACAGCACTACTTAAACTAGAATAAACTATATTTTCTATCGCTGTACTAGTAAAGAATCCAAGGTGATGAGTAAATATAACTTGTTCCATAGAAAGAAGTTTGTTTATTTCTGGGTCAGTTAATTCACCTGGGTTCATTTTTTTATTTAAGAATAATCCTTCAGTTTCAAATGTATCAAGGGCAGCAGCTCTTATTTTTCCAGCTTCTAGTGCTTCTATTAAGTCCCCTGTCTTAATCAAACCACCACGACCAGTGTTTACTATGTAAGCTCCATCCTTCATTATAGCCAAAGTATCTTTATTTATCATATGTTTTGTTCCTTCAAGTAAAGGAGTATGTAATGTTATAAGGTCAGCTTCTTTAAGAAGGTCTTCTAAAGAATCTTTATAAGTTAATATATCATTTAAATCTTTATTTGGATATTGGTCAAATGCAATTACATTAGCTCCTAAGCCTTTGAATAATTTTGCAGAAGTAGCACCTATTTTTCCTGTACCTATAACACCAACTGTAATAGATCTAACTTCTGTTCCAAGAAGTTCAGCTATCCAACGATAGTCACCTTCACAGACTTTTTTCTTTACTAAAGGAGTCTTTCTTAAAAGGTTCATAGCTTGAGTAACAGCTAATTCAGCTATTGCATTAGGTGAATAAGAAGGAACATTTGTAACAATAAGTTCATTTTTATTAACTAAATCAAAATCTATCATGTCAACCCCTGCAGTTCTTGAAGCTATAACTTTAACTCCAGCATCTTTTAAAGTTTCATAGATATAAGGATTATCTATATAGTTAGTTTGTTGTATAGATATACCATCATATCCTTTAGCTTTAGTGATATTTTCTTCAGTCATGTTTTCAGGATAAATATCCACTTGAACATCCTTATGCTCTTCAGACCATTGTTTTATTACTGGTTCTTCATAATCGCGTGCTCCAAATACTAGTATTTTCATATCAATACCCTCCTGTAATTATTAAATTATATGGTAATCTTTCATTTAGAAATAATATGTAGCAATATAAGGCTATATTTTTTGTACAAAATTTTTAAGGTTAAAAATTTAGTTTTGAAATTGTTTTCCCTGTGTCATTTTTATATCTAGTCATTTTTTATTTAATAGAATAATTGCTTTAAAAATTTATCAAAGAAATTGTTATTTTTTAGATTAAATATTATTAAAAAATTATCTAAGTCTGAAATTAGTTAACTAACTTGCTGATTAATTACAATGATAACATGTGTTTTTGAGTTTAGCAATGAAAATTTTTTTTGAAATGTCAAGCTTTTTCATAAAAAAATATATAAAAAAAACTTTTAAATGCATGGGAAAAATAGCAAAATGCAATGGAGAGTTGCATGATGCCACGAAATGGAATTAATAATGCAATTGTATATTGTTAAAAAACATTCAAATCAAGCGATATTTTGATTAAATATAAAGTTGGCACGATAAATGCTTAACAATATAGGTGTAAGACAATAAAACAATAAAAAATAATTTTAATAAATTTTAAGTTATTTTAGATAAGATTAGGAACTTTGACATCAAATAGTTAATATCAGAAAAAAGTATTTTATGAGTGATTTAATCGAAATTTTATAATTGATACTATTAAGGAGGAAAACGTTATGCTTTTAGAAGGAGTTAAAGTAGTAGAACTTTCAAGTTTCATCGCAGCACCATGTTGTGCAAAAATGTTAGGTGACTGGGGTGCAGAGGTTATTAAGATTGAACCTATAGAAGGTGATGGAATAAGAGTTATGGGTGGAACATTTAAATCTCCAGCATCAGATGATGAAAACCCTATGTTTGAATTAGAAAATGGAAATAAAAAGGGTGTAAGTATTAATATAAAATCAAAAGAAGGAGTAGAAATATTACATAAGTTATTATCAGAAGCAGATATATTTGTAACTAATGTTAGAGTTCAAGCATTAGAAAAAATGGGTATAGCTTATGACCAAATAAAAGATAAATATCCAGGATTAATATTCTCTCAAATATTAGGATATGGTGAAAAAGGACCTTTAAAAGATAAACCAGGATTTGACTATACTGCATACTTTGCAAGAGGAGGAGTTAGCCAATCTGTAATGGAAAAAGGAACATCTCCAGCAAATACAGCAGCAGGATTTGGTGACCACTATGCAGGTCTAGCATTAGCAGCAGGAAGTTTAGCAGCATTACATAAAAAAGGTCAAACTGGTAAAGGTGAGCGAGTAACAGTAAGTCTTTTCCATACAGCTATATATGGAATGGGAACAATGATAACAACAGCACAATACGGAAATGAAATGCCTTTATCAAGAGAAAATCCAAACAGCCCATTAATGACTACATATAAATGTAAAGATGGAAGATGGATTCAATTAGCTTTAATACAATACAACAAGTGGTTAGGCAAATTCTGTAAGGTTATAAATAGAGAGTATATATTAGAAGATGACAGATACAACAACATAGATTCAATGGTTAATCACATTGAAGATTTAGTTAAGATAGTTGGAGAAGCTATGTTAGAAAAAACATTAGATGAGTGGTCAGTTCTATTAGAAGAAGCAGACTTACCATTTGAAAAAATCCAAAGCTGTGAAGATTTACTAGATGATGAACAAGCTTGGGCAAATGACTTCTTATTTAAGAAGACATATGATAGTGGAAATACAGGTGTTTTAGTTAATACTCCAGTTATGTTTAGAAATGAAGGAATAAAAGATTATACACCAGCACCAAAAGTAGGGGAACATACTATAGAAGTATTAAAAACTTTAGGCTATGACGAATCAAAAATAAATAACTTAAAAGAAGATAAAGTTGTAAGATACTAATTAGTATTTCTAGATTTTGGGAAAGGAGAATACTAAAGATGTATACAATGGGATTAGATATAGGTTCAACTGCATCAAAGGGAGTAATTTTAAAAGATGGAGAGGATATTGTGGCTTCAGCTACTATATCTTCTGGTACTGGGACTACTGGACCATCAAGAGTTTTGGAAAAATTATATAGTGAGTCAGGTCTTGCAAGAGAAGACATTGAGAAAATAGTAGTTACAGGGTATGGGAGAATGAAATATTCTGATGCTGACAAACAGATAAGTGAGTTAAGTTGTCATGCTAGAGGAGTAAACTTCATAATTCCAGAGACAAGAACCATTATTGATATAGGTGGTCAAGATGCTAAAGTACTAAAGCTAGATAAGAATGGAAGATTACTAAACTTTCTTATGAATGACAAATGCGCTGCAGGTACAGGAAGATTTTTAGATGTAATGGCAAAAATAATAGAGGTTGATGTATCTGAACTCGGAAGTATATCTATGAATTCTCAAAATGAAGTATCAATAAGTAGTACATGCACAGTGTTTGCAGAATCTGAAGTTATATCACACTTATCAGAAAATGCAAAAATTGAAGATATAGTAGCAGGTATTCACACTTCAGTAGCAAAGAGAGTTTCTAGCCTAGCAAAAAGAATAGGAGTACAAAGAAACGTAGTAATGGTTGGTGGAGTTGCCAGAAATAGTGGAATTGTAAGAGCTATGGCAAGAGAAATCAATACAGAAATTATTGTACCTGATATACCTCAATTAACTGGTGCTTTAGGAGCAGCATTATATGCTTTTGATGAAGCAAAAGAATCACAAAAAGAAGTGAAAAATATATAAAAAGAGGGATGACAATGTCTGAAAAAAAAGAAGCTAGAGTAGTAATAAACGATTTATTAGCTGAACAATATGCAAATGCATTTAAAGCTAAAGAAGAAGGAAGACCTGTAGGTTGGTCAACATCAGTATTTCCTCAAGAGTTAGCAGAAGTATTTGACTTAAATGTATTATATCCAGAAAATCAAGCAGCTGGGGTAGCGGCTAAAAAAGGTTCTTTAGAATTATGTGAAATGGCTGAATCTAAAGGATATTCTATCGACCTATGTGCATATGCAAGAACAAACTTTGGTCTTTTAGAAAATGGTGGATGCGAAGCTTTAGATATGCCAGCTCCAGATTTCCTACTTTGCTGTAATAATATATGTAATCAAGTTATAAAATGGTATGAAAATATTTCAAGAGAATTGGATATACCTTTAATAATGATTGATACAACTTTCAATAATGAAGATGAAGTAACTCAATCAAGAATAGACTATATAAAAGCTCAATTTGAAGAAGCTATAAAACAATTAGAAGTTATATCAGGAAAGAAATTTGACCCTAAGAAATTTGAAGAAGTAATGAAAATATCAGCTGAAAATGGAAGATTATGGAAATATTCTATGAGTTTACCAGCAGATTCTTCTCCTTCACCAATGAATGGATTTGATTTATTTACTTACATGGCTGTAATAGTTTGCGCTAGAGGTAAAAAAGAAACTACAGAAGCATTTAAACTACTTATAGAAGAGTTAGAAGACAACATGAAAACTGGAAAATCTTCTTTTAGAGGAGAAGAAAAATACAGAATAATGATGGAAGGTATACCTTGCTGGCCATATATTGGATATAAAATGAAAACATTAGCTAAATTTGGAGTTAATATGACAGGTAGTGTTTACCCACATGCTTGGGCATTACAATATGAAGTTAATGATTTAGATGGAATGGCAGTAGCATACAGTACTATGTTTAACAATGTAAACTTAGACCGTATGACAAAATATAGAGTTGATTCTTTAGTAGAGGGTAAATGTGATGGAGCATTCTATCATATGAACAGAAGCTGTAAACTTATGAGTTTAATACAATATGAAATGCAAAGAAGAGCAGCTGAAGAAACTGGATTACCATATGCTGGATTTGATGGTGACCAAGCAGATCCTAGAGCCTTTACTAATGCTCAATTTGAAACAAGAATTCAAGGTTTAGTTGAAGTAATGGAAGAAAGAAAAAAACTTAATAGAGGTGAGATATAATGGAAGCTATTTTATCTAAAATGAAAGAAGTAGTTGAAAATCCAAATAAGGCTGTAAAAGAATATAAAAATGCAACTGGTAAAAAAGCTATAGGTTGTTTCCCAGTTTATTGCCCAGAAGAAATTATACATGCAGCTGGAATGCTTCCAGTTGGTATATGGGGTGGACAAACAGAATTAGATTTAGCTAAACAATATTTCCCTGCATTTGCATGTTCAATAATGCAATCATGTCTAGAATATGGATTAAAAGGTGCATATGATGAATTATCTGGAGTTATCATACCAGGTATGTGTGACACATTAATTTGTTTAGGACAAAACTGGAAATCAGCAGTACCTCACATAAAATATATATCATTAGTACACCCACAAAACAGAAAACTTGAAGCTGGTGTAAAATACCTAATCAGTGAGTACAAAGGTGTAAAAAGAGAACTTGAAGAAATATGTGGTTATGAAATAGAAGAAGTAAAAATTCATGACAGTATAGAAATTTACAATGAACATAGAAAAACTATGAGAGACTTTGTTGAAGTAGCTTATAAACATTCTAATACTATAAAACCATCAATAAGAAGCTTAGTAATTAAAAGTGGATTCTTTATGAGAAAAGAAGAACACACTAAATTAGTAAAAGATTTAATAGCAAAATTAAACGCAATGCCAGAAGAAGTCTGTTCTGGAAAGAAAGTTTTATTGACAGGTATATTAGCGGATTCTAAAGATATATTAGATATTTTAGAAGACAATAATATAGCAGTAGTAGCAGATGATTTAGCTCAAGAAACAAGACAATTCAGAACAGATGTACCTGCAGGTGATGATGCATTAGAAAGATTAGCAAGACAATGGTCAAACATAGAAGGTTGTTCATTAGCTTATGACCCTAAGAAAAAACGTGGGTCACTTATAGTAGATGAAGTTAAAAAGAAAGATGTAGATGGTGTTATCTTCTGTATGATGAAATTCTGTGACCCAGAAGAATACGATTATCCTTTAGTTAAGAAAGATATAGAAGATAGTGGAATACCTACTTTATATGTTGAAATTGACCAACAAACTCAGAATAATGAACAAGCAAGAACTCGTATTCAAACATTTGCTGAGATGATGAGTTTAGCTTAAGTTCATTAAAATAAATTTACTATAAAATATGAAAATTGGAGGAAGCTATGTTATATAACAAAGAGCAAGAACTTTTAAGAAAAGCAGTAAGAGATTTTGTTAGTAAAGAATTAGATACTTTACCAGCAGAAATGGATAAAACAGGTGTAATGCCTAAGGAATTAATCAAAAAATTAGCTGAGACAAAATTTATAAGCAGTAATATCCCAGAAGAATATGGTGGAGGGGGAGCAGGTTATGTTTCTTACGCTATCATAATGGAAGAAATAGCTAGAAGATGTGCTTCAACAGCTACTTTTGTAACAGCTGGTTCTTCTCTTGCTACATTACCAATACTTTACAATGGTACTGAAGAGCAAAAACAAAAATACTTAAGAGGTTTAGCAACAGGTGAGTTAATAGGAGCATTTGGTTTAACTGAGCCAGGAGCTGGTTCTGATGCTGGTGGACAACAAACAACAGCAGAATTAGTAGGAGACCACTACATATTAAATGGTAGAAAAACTTTCATAACTAATGGACCATTCTGCGATATAGCTATAGTAATAGCAGTTACAGATAGATCTAAAGGTCTTAGAGGGACATCAGCATTTATAGTAGAAAGCAAATGGGATGGTTTCTCAACAGGAGCTCATGAAGATAAGATGGGTATAAGAGGAACTGAAACTTCTGACTTAATATTTGAAAACGTTAAAGTTCCAAAAGAAAACCTTATAGGAAAAGAAGGTAATGGATTTAAAATAGCAATGGGTACTTTAGAAGTAGGTAGAATAGGTGTTGCTGCCTTAGCTTTAGGAATTGCTCAAGGTGCTTTAGATGAAGCTGTTAAATATACAAAACAAAGAGTTCAATTTGGTAAACCTATAGCTAAATTCCAAAATACTCAATTTACTATAGCTGATATGGAAACAAAAGTTTGTGCAGCTAGAGGATTAGTTTATGACGCAGCACAAAAGAGAGATGCAGGAATGAGAGTTGCTCAAGAATCTGCGATGGCTAAATACTATGCAGCAGAAGTTGCAAATGAAGTTGCTTATAAAGCATTACAACTTCACGGTGGATATGGATTCATAAAAGATTATGAAATAGAAAGAATTTACAGAGACGCTAGAATCGTATCAATATACGAAGGAACATCAGAAGTTCAAAAAATGGTAATTTCATCAAACGTATTAAAATAATAAATAATCTAATGAAATTGGAGGTATAGACTTTGAAAATATTAGTTTGCGTAAAACAAGTTCCAGATACTAACGAAGTAAGAATAAATAAAGAAACAGGTACTCTTATAAGAGATGGGGTTCCTAGTATATTAAACCCAGATGATGCAAATGCATTAGAAGAAGCATTAAAAATTAAAGATGAGCATGATGATGTAACTATAACAGTTATAACAATGGGACCTCCTCAAGCAGATTTTATGCTAAGAGAGTGTTTAGCTATGGGGGCTGATGATGCAATATTATTAAGTGATAGAGCATTTGGAGGAGCTGATACTTGGGCTACATCAAATACTATCGCAGCAGGAATATCTAAAATAGGCGATTATGATATAATATTTGCAGGAAGACAAGCAATAGATGGAGATACTGCACAAGTTGGACCACAAATTGCAGAAAAACTAGACATTCCTCAAGTTACATATGTACAAGACTTCAAAATAGAAGGAAAAGACATAATAGTTCAAAGACAATTAGAAGATGGATATGAATTAATTAAAGTAAGTACACCTGTACTTTTAACAGCAGTAAAAGAATTAAATGCACCTAGATATATGTCTGTTGATAAAATAGTTAAAGCATATAAACATGATGTAAAAGTTTGGACAATTGATGATTTAGACGTAAATAAAGAAGAAGTTGGCTTAAAAGCATCACCAACTAAAGTATTTAGATCATTTACTCCTGAGCCAAGAGGAAAAGGAGAAATCTTAGAAGGTAAAGCTGACGAAATAGCTAACAAAATAATAATAGGTCTAAAACAAAAGCACATTATATAAGTTGGAGGAGTACAAACTATGAATGATATAAAAGATTTAAGTTCTTATAAAAACGTATGGATATTTGCAGAGCAAAGAGATGGAAAAATAACTCCAGTAGTTATCGAATTATTAGGAGAAGGAAGAAAATTAGCTAAAGAAGTAGATGCAGAACTTTGTGCAGTATTATTAGGAAAAGATGTTGATGGATTAGCTAAAGAATTAATTTCTTATGGAGCTGATAAAGTTTATGTTGCAGATGATGCTCTTTTAGAAAAATATACAACTGATGCATATACAAAAGTAATAAAAGATGCAATAGATGAAATAAAACCAGAAATAATGCTTTTCGGAGCAACTCATATAGGTAGAGACTTAGCACCTAGAATAGCTTCAAGAGTAGGAACTGGATTAACAGCAGACTGTACTAAATTAGAAATAGACCCAGAAGATAAGAAAATAAAACAAACTCGTCCAGCATTTGGTGGAAACATAATGGCTACAATCATTTGTCCAAACCATAGACCTCAAATGTCTACAGTTAGACCTGGCGTTATGGATAAAGCTGAAAAAGACGAAACAAGAACTGGTGAAGTTATAGCATTAGACTACAAAATAACTCAAGATGATATAAGAACTACTGTTTTAGAAACAGTTAAGAGTAAAAAAGATTTAGTATCTCTTACAGATGCAAATGTTATAGTATCAGGTGGTCTAGGATTAGGTGGACCTGAAGGATTTGAAATGCTTAAACAATTAGCTGACAAATTAGGTGGAGTAGTTGGTTCTTCTCGTGCTGCTGTAGATGCTGGATGGATAGACCATTCTCACCAAGTAGGTCAAACAGGAACTACTGTTAAACCAAACCTATACATAGCTTGTGGTATATCAGGAGCAATACAACATTTAGCAGGTATGCAATCATCAGATTTCATAATTGCTATAAACAAAAACCCAGCAGCTCCAATATTAGAAATTGCTGATTATGGAGTAGTTGGAGACTTACATGAAATAGTTCCAATGCTTATAGATAAATTAGATAGCGTTGATGATTTATTAGAAGCTATAAAAGCTTAATAGGTAACAAGTACCTAAATACTACTGATGAAATAAGCCTTATTAGTTAGTAACATAAATATTATTACATAATATGGTTATTGCTAAATCGTATTTGTCAGTTATTAAAAAGTCTGTTTGAATAAAATTTTATAATACAAGATATCTAGATAATCCTTATATGTATATTACTTACAAAATGTGAGTCGTATTCTATAAGGATTATCTTTATTTTCAAAAATAAGCACTAATTTTAATTAAATTGTGTTAAATAGACAAATAATTACTGAATATGTGATAAAATACAATTAAAAGCAAAATGAAATTTTTAACAAACTATGACCATTAAAATTATCTGTAAGTTGTATTTTAATGAAGGAAGATATTAAAAAAAGACAAATAAGGAGTTGGTTGTATGTGCTAATAGTATTTATTGTAAGCAAACAATAAATTTTGTATGTAGTTCAATAAATTACTTAATGAAAGGTGCGAATATTAATGGATAATAATTTGATAGGGTTTATAGAATATGTAGAAAATCCAGCTATTTTATGTAAAGAGTCAGGCGAAATAATATACTGTAATCATCTAATAGATAATATTTTTAGTTTTCTCGATATAAAAAGACCTAAAAATATAAATGAATTAGATTCAAATTTTGACAAAAAAGATATACTGGTGAATAATAAAAAGAAAATAGCTTTTAGAGAATTAAGAATGACTGCACATATTTATAATATGAAAGATAATGATAATGAAAATAACATAGTTTATTTATTTGAGAAGTCTGTAATATCTGACAAAGTAGTTGAGGATATAATAGAACATATAGATGAAGTTGTCGTTGTATTTAACAAAGATGGGGTAATTGAAAAGATGAATACTGTCAGTGATGAGATTTTACCTTTTAAAAGAACTGAAGTACTTGGTAGAAATATAACAGATCTTGTCAGACAGGGATTAGTTGAAGAACCAATAATATTAAATATGCTTAAGGTAAAGAAAAAGATTTATAGAAATATTGTTTATCCTGATGGAAAACTTATCGCTTATACAGCTGTTCCAAGATGGGACTCAAAAGGAAAACTTACAGGAGGAGTACTTACAGGAAGAGATATATCAAGGGTTATTAAACTTGAATCTCAGATAAGATATAGTGATGTATCAGAAGATACAGAGTATATAAGCAAAAGTAAGACTATGGACAATATAAAAAAAGTTGTCAAGAGAGCTGCAGCATCAGATTCTTCTATATTTATAAATGGAGAATCAGGTGTAGGAAAAGAAATTATAGCTAGGACAATATATAAGTATAGTTCAAGAAGGGAAAAGCCTTTTATAGCTATAAACTGTGGGGCTATACCAAATGAATTATTAGAATCAGAGTTTTTTGGATATGAAGAAGGTTCTTTTACTGGAGCTAAGAAAAAAGGTAAAAAAGGACTTTTTGAAGAAGCAAATGGTGGAACTATATTCTTGGATGAAATAGGCGAACTGCCAATGCAAATGCAAAAAAAATTACTTAGAGTTATACAAGAAAATACAATTACTAGAATTGGTGGAAGTAAACCTATAAAGATAGATGTTAGATATATAAGTGCCACTAATATTTCTCATGAGGACCTTAGAAACAACCTCAAATTTAGACAAGATTTGTACTATAGATTGAGTGTTATTCCAGTAAAGATACCACCACTTAGAGAAAGAAAAGAAGATATAGTTCCATTGGTTGAGTATTTCTTAAAACTTTATAATGATAAGTACAATAGAGAAGTAGAAGTTTCACCTAAGGTTATTGAGTTATTGGAAGAATACTCTTGGCCAGGAAATATAAGAGAGTTAAAAAATATTATTGAAAGATTTGTAGTATTATCAGCCAAAAACGTAATTGGAGAAGATGAATTTAATATGCTTATAAATCTGGATATGATTGATAACGAATCAGATGATTTATCACCAATAGTGGTAAATGGAATTATGAATCTGAATGATGCATATAAAATGGTAGACCAAATAATGATAAGTAAAGCTATAAATAAATATGGGTCAATAACAAAGGCAGCCGAAGTGATAGGAATATATCCTTCTACAATACATAGAAAGATAAAAAGTGGATATATTCGTGTTTAATAAATAAGTTAATAGAGTAATTTGAATAAATATAATATAATTTTAAATACATAACCTATATACAACTTAAAAGAGATGGCTTAAAAATAATTTTAATTATTCTAAGTCATCTCTTTTCTTTTATAAATATTTAAAAGTTATATTAGTTTATAGAGTTAGCAGAACCTAAAACATCATCTATTTTACTTTCAACTACAGCTTGTATAGCATCTCTACCAGCACCAATGTATTTTCTTGGGTCAAATTCTTTTGGATTTTCAGCTAAGAATTTTCTAACAGCAGCAGTCATAGCTAGTCTTAAGTCAGTATCCATGTTTATTTTACAAACAGCCATAGAAGATGCTTTTCTTAACATGTCTACAGGTACACCTTTAGCTCCAGCTATATTTCCACCAAATTCATTACATGTAGCAACAGCGTTTTGGTCAACAGCAGATGCACCATGAAGAACTATTGGGAAACCTGGTAATTTACTTTGGATTTCTTCTAGTATGTCGAATCTTAATTTAGCTTCTCCTTTGAATTTGAAAGCACCATGAGAAGTTCCTATAGCTATTGCTAATGAATCAACTCCTGTTCTTTCAACAAATTCAACTGCTTCAGCAGGTTGAGTATATTTATGAACATCAGAAGTAACATCATCTTCTGTTCCAGCTAAAACACCAAGTTCTGCTTCAACAACAACACCTTTAGAGTGTGCATATTCAACAGCTTCTTTAGTTATTTTAACATTTTCTTCAAAGTCAAAATGAGATCCATCTATCATAACTGAAGAGAAACCAGCATCAATACAAGTTTTAATAGCATCCATATTTGGACCATGATCTAAGTGAAGAGCTACATCTACACCTATTTCATCAGAAGCAGCTTTAACCATCTCAACTAAAGTATGAGGTCCAGCATATTTAACAGCTGACATAGAAGCTTGTATTATAACATAAGAATTTTTAGCTTTAGCAGCCTTTAAAACACCTTGTAATTGTTCTAAGTCACTTATGTTAAATGCACCTATAGCAAATCCACCTTCGTAAGCTTTTTTAAACATTTCTTTTGTAGTAATTAATGCCATTTTAAACTCCTCCTATTAACTTTTAAAATTTACCCATCACTTATATTATAACGTTAAATCAAAAAAAGTATATAGTAAATTGTAATAACTATAAATTACAAGTATAATGTTAAATAGAAGATAATAGGATTAGGTAGAATAATAAAGAATAGAAACGATTTAGGAAGAATTAAAATAAAGAAAGGTTTTAAAATAAAGGAGAGTCAATATGCCACAGATAAAGATAAGAGGAATTCATGAAAATGATATATGTAAAATAAGTGAAAAAATGATAGATGATTTAGTTGAAGCTGTAAAATGTCCAAGAGATTACTTTGAGATAGAATGTATAAAATCAGTTGCAATAAGAGATGGTAAAATAGTAGAAGTATATCCTTTTGTCGAGATAGCATGGTTTGATAGAGGACAAGAAGTACAAGACATAGTAGCAAGAATAATAACTGATAGCATAAGAAATAATTTAGATGTTGAAAGTATGGATTTAGCATTTACATTATTTGAAAAAGAAAAATATTATGAGAATGGAGAACATTTTTAATGGCTAAGAAGCAACGTATAGATAAAATTCTTTCAAACTTAGGTTATGGAAGCAGAAGTGAGATAAAGAAATACTGTAAGCAAGGGTCTGTAGTAGTAAATGGAAGTGAAGTTTCAAATCCAGGAACTCAAGTAGACACTGAAAATGATGAAATACTATTTAATGGAGAAGAAGTTATCTATAGAGAATATATATATTTAATGATGAATAAACCAGATGGATATATATCAGCAACTACTGATAAATATGACCCAACAGTTTTAGATTTGATTGATGTATCATACTTAGCATTTGAGCCATTTCCTGTTGGAAGATTAGACAAGGACACAGAGGGATTATTAGTTTTAACTAATGATGGGAAGCTTTCTCACAGAGTTTTATCTCCTAAGAAGCATGTGCCTAAGACTTATTATGCAAAAATTGATGGGATAGTGACTGAAAAAGATATAGAAGCTTTTGCAGAAGGAGTAGTGCTTGATGATGGGTACAAAACTATGTCATCTCAGTTAAAAATATTAAAGAGTGATGAGGAATCAGAGATAGAGCTTACAATACATGAAGGGAAATTTCACCAAGTTAAAAGAATGTTTGAAAGTGTAGATAAAAAAGTAGTATACTTAAAAAGATTGTCTATGGGGAATTTAAAGTTAGATGAGAGTTTAGAGTTAGGTGAATATAGAGAGTTGACAGATGAAGAAGTAAAATTGATTGAAGAAAGATAATAAAGACACTATAGTAAATTGGAGGAGAATTTGTGAAGAAAAAGGATATTATAGAATTTGAAGTAGATAAAATGGAGTTTGGAGGTACATCTTTAAGCCAAGTTGGAGATAGAGTTATTCATATGAAGGGCGGGATAAGTGGTCAAAAGGTAAAAGCTGCTGTTAAAAAAGTTAGAAGCAAAAAAGCAGAAGTTAAGATGATGGAGTTGCTTGAACATTCACCACTTGAAACTGAAATACCTTGTAAGCACTTTAGAGAATGTGGAGGATGTACATTACTATCAGTGCCATATGAAAAGCAATTAGAAATAAAAGAAAAACAAGTTATGGATTTATTTTTAAAGCAAGACTTATTTGGATTTCAATTTTTAGGAATAGAAGGAAGTCCTGAAAACAAGTACTATAGAAATAAAATGGAGTATACTTTTGGAGATGAAGTAAAAAATGGACCTTTAACATTAGGACTTCATAAAAAAGGAAAGCATATAGATATACAAACTGTTGAAGAATGTATGTTGGTTGATGAAGACTTCTCAAAAGTATTAGTATCTAGTGTGGAATTTTTCAATGAAAAAAATCTTCCTTATTATAGAACAATGAATCACAAGGGATATTTAAGACATCTTGTAGTTAGAAAAGGGATTCATACTAATGAGATTATGGTTAATATAGTTACTTCTTCTCAAGAAGATTTTAATATGAATGAATTTAAGGACATGCTTTTAGGACTTAATTTAAAAGCTGAGTTGGTAGGTGTACTTCACACTATTAATGATGGTCTGGCGGATGCTGTTCAATGTGATGAGTTGAGAGTTTTATATGGAAGAGATTATATACAAGAGGAGATTTTAGGGCTTAAATTTAAGATTTCTCCATTCTCATTTTTCCAAACTAATACTAAGGGAGCTGAGGTTCTTTATAGTATTGCTAGAGATTTTATTGGAAATTACAATGATAAGGTGGTATTTGATTTATATAGTGGGACTGGGTCTATTGGACAAGTTATGGCTGGTGCAGCTAAGAAGGTGTATGGTATTGAAATAGTTGAGGAAGCTGTTGTTGCAGCTAATGAGAATGCTAAGTTAAATGGGCTTACTAATTGTGAGTTTATTGCTGGAGATGTTGCTAAGGTTGTTAAGGATTTAAAGGATAAGCCTGATTTAATCATTGTTGACCCTCCTAGACCAGGGATTCACAAGGATGCTATTAGAGATATTTGTGGGTTTGGTGCAGAGGAGATTGTTTATATTTCTTGTAATCCTAAGTCTTTGGTTGTTGATTTGGTTGATTTTAAGAGTTATGGTTATGAGATTAAGTTGGTTAAGTGTATGGATATGTTCCCTAATACTCCGCATTGTGAGACTGTAGTTAAACTTATTAGAGAATAACAGGGTTTCAACTGTTTGTATCATGTTATAAAGTTGGATTTGCCACCAGTTTGCCACCGTAATTGTTTTTTGGTGGCAAAGTTTATGTCTTAAACTATGAAAATTAAAATCTATACCAAGTTCATAATTAGCAACTCTACTTAAATATTTTAAACTATTTATTGTTACACATTCACCCATTTTTTTTTATATACAAAGTTGGAGTTTATATATTGTTCACAGAATTTTAATTTTATTTATTTTTGTAACTTCTTATGTTTCTTTAAAAATTTTGTTAACACATTGCCAATATTTATTAAAAATAGGTATATGGAAAATAATGACATGAATTTGCTTTAATATTATTTTCTTATTTTTTAAAATTCTAAAGTTCTTCTAACACAGTTCACATTCAGTACACAAACTTTTGATAATATATAAGTAAGCTAAAGGTTATATAAATACTAAATGAATTTAAATATACATATTTGTATATAAAATATATGAGAACTTTAGGAGGAATAAGTATGAACATATCAAGAAGAGCTATGAAGATAATAGAAATAGCACAAAAGATTGCTAATAAAAAGGGTATAACTGTAGATGCAGCTTGGAATGATGCTGTTAGAGAATATAAAAAAAATACGAATATGCTGCATAGATAGTAAGAGGTTTAGGTTAATTTCTAACTTTTTTATAAAGAAAATAATTACTAGGAGGTATAAACATGAAATGTCCTAACTGCGGTAGTGAGAAAATTCAAAAAAATATTAAATGGGGAGGAAAAAGTGATACTGGCAATGTTGGATTAAGATACAATTTACTAGGGGCGGCAACAGTATATTCTGATTTATGTTTGGAGTGTGGTGAAATAGTTAGAACATACATAATGGAAGATACTGATAAGGATTGGCAGGTAAAAAGAATAAAGAACATAAAAAAATAGATTAACCCAAAAGGTCATCTTTGTAGATGGTCTTTTTTTATACAATAAATTAAAAAGGAGAATGATAAGATTAATGGTTTAAGAGAAAAGATAATAAAAGAATTAGATGAATTTATAGTTTTTAAATATGGTAAACATTTTGTAAACATTATTATGGTATTATTTAGAAAATAAGATAAAGAAAAGGAGATAATAATTATGAAAAAACAATTTATGGCTCTAGGATTATCAGGATTAATTGGTTTAAGCGGATTTGGATTACTTGCAAATAAATCATTTGCAGATACTTCTGTATCTGGAGATGTTTATAAAAAAGAAACAACTAAAGACACTCTAGAAAAAGGAAATACAATTTTGGATGATGGTGTTTATAAAAAAGAAACAACTAAAGATGTTGTAAAAGAATAATTTAGTTTTTTATATATAGTAAAAGAGTGGAAATTTATTCCGCTCTTTTTTCTTTATTAAATAAATCAAAAAAGCAACTCTAATATTTAGTTATGTTCAAAATAAAGCAAGATGGATATAAAAGAAATTTTTATTTTAGGTATAGTGCTGTATATTTCAATTTCATTTTTAGCAAATTGTATAATATATGCTATAAAGCAAATAAATTGGAAAATTCCAGCTTTGATATCACGTCTAGATTCAGTTTTTATTATGATGTAATTCATAACCCATTCATATGAGATACATCTAACATCCTCAACTAATAATTCTAGTAGATTATATCAATAGATGGAGTGAAGACTTTATAATAATTATAAAAATATGGAAAAATATGTTTAATATGATTTTAATAAGGTATAAATTTTTATAAATAGAATGATAAGGGGTGGATAAGATGTTAATATATGATAAGAGTTTTTATCCAAACAATGTTTATCCAGCGATAGATTTTCCTAAGATAAAAAGACAATTAAAATCAATATATAAGAATGATTTATCAGATTGTGGCAGTATATGTATAATAGAAAGAAAAGAATATTCTATGAGTATAAATAGTATAGGTGAGATAAATGTATATTATGACTTAGAATATGAAAATAATATACAAAGTATAGTTGATGAAGTTGAAAAGTTATTCAAATCTCAAGTTAAAAATTTTAGTATATCAAAACTCAAGAATTGATGATTAGGAAGGTAGCAACTAGAGAGATAGTTGTTACTTTTTTTAAGCCAGTTCACATTAGATTTAACTATAACCCAATTGGGATATGATTATGCTTTTATTATTATTTTATTTTCTTTTTTTTTACTATTTGAGCTAGCTATTGAAAATACTTTTGTAGCAACTGGAAAAACTGTTTTACCAATGTTGACACAAGGACTAGGAGCAATTACCAATATTATATTAGAAACTATATTAATTTTTGGCTTATTTGGCTTTCCTGCTATGGGAGTACATGGAGCAGCTATCGCAACAGTTATAGGGCAGATTGCAGGTATGGGTTTGGCAGGTATTGTGTGTCTGGTGGAGGCTTTAATGTTTTGTCATTACCACTGTAATAATGTAAAATAGCTTTACCACCGCTTTTCTTGTTATTATTCAGCGAACTGTATATAATTTTAGTATTGACTTAGAGAAGACGATATGATTAAGAACTATATATCTGCCCCAGAAGTTGCTAAAAAATGGGGGATTTCAGAACTCAGGGTACAAAAACTCTGTGAAGAAAATAGAATACCAGACGATATACGTTCTAGGCGTATGTGGCTGCTACTAAAAGAAGCAGAAAAACCGAAAGATAGCCACAAAAAGTTATAAGGTTAAGAAATTCTTAATAATTTCTTATGCAGAAAATCATAAATAGTAAAGATTCTTTTGATATAATAATAAAATATCTTAGATATGCCGAAAGGAGGAAAACAGTTATGAATGATAAAATTCTTGTAGTAGATGATGAACATGATATAGCAGACTTAATAGAGGTCTATCTGCAAAATGAAGATTATATTGTATTTAAGTATTATTCAGCTAAGGAAGCCCTTACTTGTATAGAAAATACAGAGCTTGACCTTGCTATTTTAGATATTATGATGCCTGATGTAAATGGATTTGATATTTGTCGAAAAATACGTGAGAAGGACACTTTTCCAGTTATTATGTTAACTGCAAAAGATGAAGAAACTGACAAAATTACAGGATTAACTTTAGGAGCTGACGATTATGTTACAAAGCCTTTTCGTCCCCTTGAATTAATTGCTAGAGTAAAGGCTCAGCTGCGCAGATACAAAAAGTACAATCATATACAAGAAGAATCTGATACAAGTTCTGTTTTGTGTTATTCAGGTTTAGAAATTAATACTAAGACATATGAATGTCTACTTGAGGGAAATCCTATTTCACTTACACCAACAGAGTATTCTATACTTTGTATTTTGCTACAGAACAAAGGAAATGTTGTTAGTTCTGAGGAATTGTTCCATAAAATATGGCAAGATGAGTATTATAGCAAAAGTAACAATACAATCACCGTTCATATACGACATTTACGTGAAAAAATGGGTGACACTATTGAAAAACCTAAATATATCAAAACTATATGGGGAGTGGGTTATAAAATTTAACTAAAACTCAACATGATGAGAGGAAAAGTTACGCTATGAAGAAAAAAAATAAACATTTAAAAATAATTAGTTGTGTATTATTCATGCTTTATTTAGTCTTATTAGTATGGATTATATTGTTTAAACTACAATTCAGAATAAGCGATATAGGTTACACAAGGAGTATCAACTTGATTCCCTTTCATTACTCTACTTCTGTTGGAGAACAGTTTCACTTTAAGGAAGTAATAGATAATATTTTAATTTTTATTCCTTTCGGAGTTTTACTTTCTATGTTGTCATCAAGAATGAAACTGCAAAATAAAGTTCTTATTATTTTTGGAACCAGTTTTATCTTTGAAATGATTCAGTATATTCTTGCTATTGGAAGTACAGATATTACAGACCTAATCACCAATATGTTCGGTGGAATAATTGGTATTAGTCTATATGCATTACTGCTGAAAATACTAAAAGATAAGCAAAAAACAGATACAGTAATTTCAACCCTAGCTGGAATCGTTGCAGTTCTTTTTTTAGTGCTGATGACAGTTCTTCTGTTATCCAATTAATGAATGTATAAATATGGAGGTGATAGCAATGACGAATACTGGTATAGAAAAGAAATTACGTATGAAACTCTGTATAACCTTAATTATTTATACCTTAGTTGGGTATATTTTGGCAATATTATTTGACTATGGATTCAGTAGATTTTCAAATACATTTTTTACGTGGCTACATCTTAGAGTTGAAGTCATTTATTTTCTATATTTGATTATAGGTTTTTTCTGTATTTTTTATCATTACTGGAAAAAACCGTGGGAATATTTGCAGGAAGTCATGAATGCCACTAAAACAATATATCAACCAAATGACAGCACCATTGAATTATCTGAACCACTCAAAGATATGGAGAAGCAGATGAACCAAATAAAAATGGCTGTTCTGATTAGCCAGCAAGCTGTAAAAGAAGCTGAAAACAAAAAAAATGAATTAGTTGTGTATTTAGCTCATGATATTCGCACACCTCTTACCTCTGTAATAGGTTATTTAAGTCTACTGGATGAAGCACCTGACATACCAATAGAACAGAAGGCAAAATATATTGGAATTGCTTTGAAGAAATCTATACGTCTGGAAAAGCTCATTAATGAATTCTTTGAAATCACGAGGTACAATACACAGCAAATTCAACTAACAAAAACAAATGTAGATTTATACTATATGCTTGTACAACTCATTGATGAATTTTATCCTGTATTATCTGCTAAAGGAAATTCTGCTGTACTTAACGCAAATGAGAATCTGACGGTTTATGCTGATTCTGAAAAACTAGCTAGAGTGTTTAACAACATGCTCAAAAATGCTGTTACATACAGCTATCCTAATACAGAAATTCTGATTTACGCTCGAAGGGAACAGGATAAGATTAAAATTAAATTTGAAAACCAAGGGCACACTATTCCAACAGAACAATTATCTACAATTTTTGAAAAATTTAACCGTTTAGATGAGGCTCGTAAATCGGATAGTGGTGGTGCAGGTCTTGGGCTTTCTATTGCCAATGAAATTATTCTTTTGCATGGCGGAGAAATTTTGGCTCAAAGTGAAAATGATAGGATTACTTTTACTGTATTACTTCCAACTCAGTCTTAGGAAAAAATTAATTGGATATTAGGATTTTCTTAGGAATTTATCCTGTTAATATTAAAGTTTAAAACGTCCTTGTTCAGTAAAATAAAACTGAACAAGGACGTTTGTTTTTGTATTATAAAAAAGGAGAAAAGACATGGAATTGACAATTACAAATCTTAAAAAAAATTTTAAGGATAAAACCGCAGTTGATGATGTTTGTTTAAATCTTACACCTGGCGTGTGGGGGCTTCTTGGAGCTAATGGTGCTGGTAAGACTACGCTTATGAAAATGATTGCGGATATTCTAAAACCAACTAGTGGGAAAATTATTTTTGATGGTAAGGATATTCATTCGATGGGAGAAGAATACAGAAATCTATTCGGTTTCTTACCACAAGATTTTGGCTTCTTTCAAGATTTTACAGTAAAGGACTATTTGGAGTATGTGTCTGCATTAAAGGATGTTCCTGCTAGAGAAACAAGAAAAAAGATTGATAGCCTGCTACATACACTTACCTTGACTGATGTTAAAAATAAAAAAATTATCAAGTTATCTGGTGGAATGAAACGTCGAGTGGGAATTGCACAAGCAATGTTGAACGACCCTAAACTTCTAATAATGGATGAACCAACGGCTGGGCTTGACCCTGGAGAGAGGGTTCGTTTTCGCAACTTTATTTCAGAGTTCTCTCATGACAGGATTGTCCTTATTTCAACTCATATCGTATCTGATATTGAGTATATTGCCACTCAAAACGCCATTATGAAATCAGGAAGAATTCTTGATGTAGGGACAACCGATAAATTGGTCAAGCAAGTTACAGGTAAAGTTTGGAATTGTACCATACCTGCTGAAAAGATGCCTATGTATGAAATGCAGCTTCGTATTATTAACCAACGCAGTGAAGGTAATAATCAGGTATCAGTTCGTTATTTGGCAGATGAAGCCAAAACAAGTGATTCAGTAATGGCTCCACCCCGTTTGGAGGACTTATATTTATGGTTATTTCCACAAGAGGAAATCAGTGAGGAGGGAAAGTAAATGATGCGTATTTATCGTCTTGAAATAAAACGTGTGTTGAAATCACGTCGTTCTATCATTTTATTACTTATCGCATTATTCATGTCTGTGGTGATGGCTTGGCTTCCAGTCTTGTATGAGGATATCAATCAATATGATAAAAACGGCAACAAGGTAGCAGAGCTAAATGGGCTGGAAGCAATTGCTTATAAAAAATCACTTCGCTCTGAAAATAATGGAGAAGTTAATCCAGAAAAACTTAAAGAGGCTTTGAATAGCTATCAAAGTGCAGTTTCGGTGTATGGAGAAGACAGCCTTGATAGTGGTGAATTCCCTACAGATGTTTATATAAAAAAGGTATTCCCTATTCAATCTCTATTGGGAAGACTGCCAGAAGCCTATGCTAATTCAAAAACTGGTGAGGGAATAAGCTTAATGGATATTTCTCCTGATAAATTAGATGGCTTTTATGAGCAGACGACGCAACATCTGAAAGATGTCATGCAGATGGAGCAAAAGAAATATCCAACCGCACAGGAACATGCTATACAAAAATATGTAGAAGTAAATACGCCTTTTAAGCTTTACGCTGGATATTCAAGAGACGCATTTGATTATATTATTCTATTTATTTTTATTCTAGTCATTCTTTGTACTGCGGCTGTGACCCCTACGTTTTCTAATGAATACCAAACGGGTTCAGATAGCATTTTGCGCTGTACAAAACATGGACATTCTCGATTGGCAATTGCAAAGATTATGGCTGCACTTACTATTTTTACTGCAACATTCGCCATATGTATTTCAATTCATTTGATAATTTCAAATCTAGCATTTGGAACCGAGTGTATGAAAACATCCATGCAGATGCTATTTTCGGTTATCAGCTTGCCTGCACTCAATTTAGGGCAGCTTCAGATTACCTTGGCAATAGGAGGACTTATTTCTCTGCTGGCAACTGTCAGTTTCACACTGTTTTTATCAGCTAAATGCAAGGATTCACTTTCTGTTATCCTAATTGCTATTGTAACATGCTTACTTCCAATATTTACGTATTCGGCTGGAGCCAATTGGCTTACTTTTATCTTACCATCAGCAGGAGTAGGTATGCAAAATAGTTTATTGTACCAATTAATTAGCTTTAATTATCTGCATATTGGGCAGGCAAGCATTTGGGTACCGTATGTCATAGTAGCGGCAGCAATAATTGAAATTCCTATATTTCTTTTTCTTGCTATACGCGCTTATAACAAACATCAGGTTATATAAATCAACACTTTGTGAACAACTGTTCAATGGTTAAAAACCGTTGTTTGGTAATAGAAATGCTTGCTCTTAAACATAGGTGTTAGTAAAATGGCGGTTTTGAAGTAAAATCAAAGCCGCCATTTTCTAAAGAAGAATTGCGGAGGGTGTAATAAAGTCACCCATTTTTAGGATATGATGGTATTTATGTATTTTGATTATATTCTTTTATAAACAAAAAGGAATTTGAAATAAGGATACAGAAACTAGTATTTCGATAATCAATTTATAAGTATAAATTGATTAATATTTTAGTGGTATATTAATTATTTTAATATTAATATTAATTATTTTAATATATATATTGACTTTATTAATTTTTTGATTTATATTATAGATATTAGATGGAAAGAAGGTGATATGATGTATCAAGTTATCAGCCGCTGTCCTGTCTGTGGAAGAAAACTTAAAGTTGTCAAGTTACAATGTGAAAACTGTGATACAGTGATTGAAAATGATTTCTGCCTCAGTGCATTTGACTATCTATCTGTAGATGATTTATTCTTTGCAGAAACATTTTTAAAATGTCGTGGCAATATAAAAGAAGTGGAAAAAGAATTAAAGATTTCTTATCCAACTGTTCGTTCTAGGTTAGATGATATTATCCAAAAGCTAGATGGTAAACCTAATGTAACATCATCTTCTGATTCACATAAAAAGGAGATTTTAGATGCACTGGAAAAAGGAGAAATCTCTCCAGCAGAGGCATTAGAGCAAATGAAAGAAAATAAATGAAGCTCTATCTCTATCCCTGATAATAGCCAGAAGTAGTCACCAAAATACGAGGCTATTTCTGTTGGAATGGATGGCAAAAGAGCAGAAATGAGGAAAATAATATGGATGAAAAAATGAGAATTTTAACAATGGTAGAGGAGGGAAAGCTCTCTGCCAAAGAGGCAATTGATTTGATTGATGCATTAGAAGAAACTACACCTCAAGAGGAGTTTACGAATTATTCAGAAGACTTTGATAGTCAAGCTTTTACCAAACAAAGCAGTACTTCATATGAAAATAAGATGTTGAAGATTATTGTGGATACTCCAGAGGGTGATAAAGTAAATGTGCAACTTCCTGTAAAGATTATACGTCAAATATTGAAAATGACAGGCAAGTTGCCAATTAAGAATGAAGATTTGCAAGGTATAGACCTAGATGCTCTTACTACCTCTATTCTTGAATGTCTGGATAATGAAACACTTGGAAATATCGTAGAGGTTGATTCGGCTGATGGTACTACAGTTAAAGTTTTTATAAAATAATACTAGGAGAATAGATTTATGCGCATTATTGTCCGCTCAAAAGAAACAAATTTGTGGTTACCCATACCACTGTTCTTAGCAAATACTGCAGTCCTTTTGTTGCCAGAATCGGTTATTGCAGAGATTAAAAAATCACTCCCAGAGCCATATCAGGAAGTAATTACCAAAAAGTTTCTACAGGAACTCATTCGTGAGTGCCAGTCTGTTTTTAAACAGTATAAAGGGCTTGAGATTATTCATGTAGAAACTCAGGATGGAACTTTTGTATCCATTCGCTTATAAAGTAGCATTTATTTTGTATATTACTATTATTTAGAGAACTTACATTTATTTAGAGCACTCACATTTGTTGACTTAAAAAATACAAAAAGCATGTCCGTTTTTTACAATATTTTTTTCTGGTGCAATGTTATAATCTATGTACTAATTTTAATGGAGGTAACTTATGAAATATGCAGGTTGTTTATTTGCAGTAAAAGATATTAAAATTGCTCGTAAATTCTATGAAGAATTATTTGATTTAAAAGTTATTGTTGACTATGGAAAAAACATTGCATTTGAGGGTGGGTTAGCATTACAAGAAGACTTTGATTGGTTGACAGGAATTTCAAAAGAAGATATGAAGAGCAAAGAGAATAACTGTGAAATATTTTTTGAAGCAAAACATTTTGAAGAGTTTATATCAAAACTAAATAAAAGAAATGATGTTACTTTACTTCATGGTGTAAAAGAAGCACCATGGGGGCAAAAGGTAGTTCGAATTTATGACTTGGATAACCATTTAATTGAAATAGGTGAGTCCATGAAATCAGTAGTTAATAGATTCCAAGAACAAGGTATGAATCTTAGTGAAATAGCTAGAAGAATGGATATAACTATTGATGATGTTAATCAAATTTTACAAGGCTAAATTATGGCTGATTAAGTAAATCTGAATATCAAATTAAGTAAGTCTGAATATCAAAATATAAAACAGTAAATTCTCATGATTTGCTGTTTTTTATATGCATAATTAAAGAAATGATATTATAATTATTAAAAATACACTAAACTAGGAAAAAAGAAATCTACCAAAGAATGCTTTATAATTGTTTATATTACAATCAATTTTATTTTTAAGTAACTAGTATATCTAATCTAATATTAATTATGATACTTAATAAAATAATCTGTGAATAGTAAAACAGAGCTTATTTGGACACTATGTTTAGTAGTATGTTAAAACAAGCTCTTTGTGGTACATATTAAAATATTTAGTTCTCTTAAGTATGAACTATCAGACCTATAATTTTACGAGTTTAACTATCAGACCTATAAATAGAAGTTTAATCTCGCTGAAATAACTGAATAACTCCCTCTAAATGGTTATACATTGATGTATAACCTAAATTAGCATCGTTACTATCAAAAGCCATCATTATCTCATGATGATGACTAATCATATCTTGCAGTGAGTTTCTATATTTAAAACCAAAGTATTGGTTAGAAGACACCGTTTTAGGTATTAGTTCATAATACTTTATAAAAATTGGATTATGAGAAGCTAAAATTATTTCTTTGTGAAATTGCAGGTCAGCATCATAACATTCTTCTATTAAGCCTTGAGAAACTTTGTCTAGTTCTTCTACAGATTTCAAGTAAGCATATCTTATTCTTTGAAGTTCTTCAGAGGTAGCATTTAAAATGGCTAACTTAGTGGCTTCACTTTCTATAAGTTGTCTTGCTCTTAAAGATTCAACATAAAATTCTTGTATATTATGATTTTTATAAACTTCGTTATCAGAAAAAAGGTCAACTTTTTTAAATCCTTCAACTATGGGACTTGAATAGGGAATAGACCTAAGTATTCCTTCTTTACAAAGTTTGTCTATAGCATTCCTTACAGGAATTCTACTTATATTAAATAATTCAGCAATCTTTCTCTCGCTTGGCAATTTACTATTAACTTTAAAAGTTCCATTTAGAATATTTTCTTTAATATAATCAATAATTTGTTCAGTGGCATTTAAATTTATCATAAAAACTCCTAAACATATAATTTTTTTATGATTGTATTATATCATAGTTAAGAGTTAAATTTAATTTTTTATAGTATGTATAAGACAATATGGAAGCAATTACAGCAATAAAAGCTAAAATAAAATAACCATATTGTATTGAAATATAATCTGATATTTTACCCACTAGCATTGGAAATATAGACATTCCTATAGCATAAACTGCTTGAAAAAACCCCATTGCAGTAGATTTTTGATACTTTGGTACATTTTTCATAGATTCGCTAGTAAGGTAAGAAAGAAGTATGCCCGTAGATATTCCTGGTAACGATTGTAGCATAAATATTATATTAATACTTTTTACTGTTGGAACTAGAAAGCAATAAACTGAAATCAAAAAAAACACTGAGGGAATCCAAAATTTTGGTCCATGTTTTGTACAAAATTTAGTAGAAGCAAATCCAGAAGATACAACAGCACATACCATGTAAAATATAGAAGATAGGCCTATAATGGTGGAGCTAGAGCCTAGTTCTTTAAGAATTTGAGTAGTAAATGACATTGTGGTAGACATTTGGATGCCTTGTTGAATCAATGCCATAAAAGAAAAAAATACAAGTCTTTTATCTTTGCATATAGATAAATAATTCTTAAATGGTATTTTTTCGGTTGTTTTTATTGAGTGATGATTTTTTACATTTAAGGCTAGAAGAGTACCAATGATTGAAGATATTACGCTCATAATACACAAATTTACCATTCCTAATTTTTCATAAAATAAGGTACTCATGACAAATCCAATTAACATTCCTAGGTTGTTTACCAAGATTATCGTACTTGTAGCTTTTTGTTGATGTTCTATGGAAAAAAAATCAGTGTAGTGAACCATGTAAGAAATCCAAGTTGATGAGGCTATTCCAGACAAGATATTAGCGATAAGAAAGCCTTCTCCTTTGGGAGAAAGAACTCTTATAAGAGATGCTAAACCAGCGAATAAAATTCCTGATAGTATAAATAGTTTATGCTTATTTACGGAATCTGCAAAAACTCCAACAGGAAGTCTTAGTAAACATTGTGAGATTCCATATGAGCCTATTATTATACCAATCATGTTTGTAGATACATTACATATACTTAAATATGGATTTTGAAAAGGTATGTATACATATTGTGAAAACCAGAAAAATACAACAATAGACAGTAAAAGTAGTTTTTGATTAAATATTTTTTTCATATTATCCTCCAGATGGTATATTTATAATGGAAATAATATACCATTTTTGTTATTAAATCAAGTATTTTAAGATTTAAAAAATAAATTTCAATATAAAAATAATAATTATTTGTTGAAAAATTATATTTTATAGTTGAATTAAGAAAACGCTTATGTTACTATAAAATTAACAAATTTGAATATTACAGTAGACGTGTTACTGGTGATGCAGGCAAGATCGAATCAATTTTTATAGGTTACCTATATAGTACTATGGGTATAATCTATTTATTTGGTTCGATTTTTTTGTTTAATTGGCCATAAAAACAAAAAGCCTATAATTGAAGATGGAGGATTAACATATGGATTATAAAAATGTAGCTCAAGAAATCCTACAAAATGTAGGTGGAAAAGAGAATATAAATGAAGTTACTCACTGTATGACAAGACTTAGATTCAAAGTAAAAAGTACTTCTAAGGTCAATAAGGATAAGTTATCTAAAACTGAGGGAGTAATAACTGTTGTAGAGAGTATGGGTCAGATACAAGTTGTAATTGGTAATAAAGTAAAAAAGGTGTATGATGAGGTTGTAAAAATGGTACCTCAATCAAGTGAAATAGATAAGAAAAGTGGAAATGAAGAAAAACAAGGTATAATGAACTCTATATTATCTGCTGTAGCTGGAATATTTACACCTACAATACCTGCTATAGCAGGGGTTGGTATGATTAAAGGTATTTTATCAGTTCTTGCTATGTATTATATGAATAAAAATGGTGTAGATATAAAAGAGACTCAAAGTTATATTATTCTAAATGCTATGGCTGATTCTATATTCTATTTTATGCCTATCATACTAGGGTATACTGCGGCTAAAGTGTTTAATGCAAATAAAATAATATCTATGGTATTAGGGGCAACACTTTGTTATCCAACTTTTACAGCTTTGATGGCAGGAGAAGAAACAGTTAGATTTTTAGGCTTGGCAGTAACAAAGGCCACATATACATCATCTGTTATTCCAATAATTATTGCTATATGGGCTCTTTCATATGTTGAGAAAATGCTGGAAAAGTATATACCTGAAGTAATTAAAATAATAATGGTTCCAACTTTATCATTAGTTATAATGTTACCTGCAACATTATTCTTATTTGGACCAATTGGGATATATGTAGGAAATGTTATAAACTTTGTTTACAAGTATATTTATGAACTAAGTCCTGCATTGTGTGGAGCATTCATAGGTGGATTATGGTGTGTATTGGTTATATTTGGTGCACATAGAGCACTACTACCAATAGGTATAAGTGATGTTGCTCAAACAGGAAGACAGAATTTATTGGCTTTTGCAGGAGCTGCAAACTTCTCGCAAGCAGGAGCTGCTCTAGGGGTGTTCTTTAAAACTAAAAATCAAGGATTAAAGACAATCTCTATGTCTGCAACTATAACGGCACTATTTGGTATAACTGAGCCTGCAATATATGGTGCTAATCTTAGGTTAAAAAAACCAATGGTATGTGCTGTAATATGTGGTGCAATCGGAGGTGGCATAATGGGAATGGGTGGCTCTTATGGTAACGCATTTGCAAACCAAGGTGTTTTAACTATACCTGTATATGCTGAAGCAGGAGTGTTAGGTTTTTTAAGTTATCTAGGAGGTTGTGCTATAGCATTTTTTGGTTCAGCAATTTTAACTTATTTGGTTGGGTTTGAAGACTTAGAAGAATCTTCTAAAGGAAATAGCTCTACTATAAAAGTAGAAACAAAAGAGGGAGTTATTGATATAACTTCACCTGTTGAAGGAGATTGTATAGAATTATCAGAAGTGAAAGATGATGTATTTGCATCAAAAGCTATGGGAGAAGGTATAGCTGTATTACCTACAAAAGGAGTAATAATAGCTCCTACTGATTGTGAAGTAGCTTCTTTATTTCCAACATTACATGCAATAGGATTAAAGCTAGATAATGGAGCAGAAATGTTAATACATGTTGGAATTAATACAGTAGAGTTAAATGGAAAACACTTTGTAAAACATGTTAATCAGGGCGATTTAGTGAAAAAAGGTGCTAAACTGATAACCTTTGATATAGATGAAATAAAAAAAGCTGGATATGATGTAACTACACCAGTTATAGTAAATAATACGTTTGATTTTGCACAAGTGATTTCTTATAAATCTAGTTATGTATCTACAAATGATAAAATAATTTCATTAGTTAATAATTAAGTTGATTAGAACTATAAAGATTAACTCAGCGTAATAAATTAATAAATAAAACGATTAAAAAATTAATATAAAGGGAGTGACATTTATGAATACAGGATTTCCAAAAAATTTTTTATGGGGGGCATCATCTTCAGCATTTCAAGTGGAAGGAGCTTGGGATAAAGACAATAAAGGAAAAACAGTGGCTGATTACAATTCTTTTAAAAAGTCTCACTTGCAAGCAGACACTAAAGTAGCATCAGATTTTTATTATAATTATGAAGAAGATATTGAATTGATGAAAGAATTAGGAATGAAAACTTATCGTTTCTCAATTTCATGGGCAAGAATAATTCCAGATGGAGAAGGAGAAATAAACCAAAAGGGGCTAGATTTTTATAATAAAGTAATAGATAAATTAATAGAGTGTGACATTGAACCATTCGTAACTTTATATCACTTTGACCTGCCATTTACACTAGTGGAGAAGTATAATGGTTGGGAAAGTAGAGAGACTGTTTATGCTTTTGAAAGATTTGCCAAAGTATGCTTTGAGCACTTTGGAGATAGAGTGAAATATTGGCAACCTCATAATGAACAGAATTTAATAGTTAGAGTAGAAGAGAGAATTAATATATACAATGAAACAGACCCATGGAAGATAGATAAAATGCGTGCTCAAATGGATTATAATCTTTGTTTAGCCCATGCATTGGTTGTTAATGCATGCCATGAAATGATAGAAGGAAGCAAGATTGGAGCAGCAGTATCATCATCTGTAACATATCCTCTTACATCTAAACCAGAAGATGTATACGCTGCAAGAATGAATGATAACTTTAAAGTGTACTACATGCTTGATATGCATTATTATGGAGAATATCCTGGGTATTATATGAATTATCTTGAGAAAAGAAATATAGTTCCTCATATGGAAGATGAAGATAAAGAAGTACTTAAAAAAGCTAAAATGGATTTTATAGCTGTAAATTATTATAGAACAAACTGTGCAGAGGCTTTACCTGAGGATTCACAACATCCATTTGGGTTAAGAGAAGGAACAGTTGACTTCAGTATGTATGGATTATTTAAAATGTCGATGAATCCTAATCTAAAGGCTTCAGAGTATGGTGCATCAATAGATTCATCAGGTCTTAGAGTTGCATTGAATGAATATTGGCAAAGGTATCACTTACCTGTTATAATAACGGAGAATGGGCTTGGAGCTAAAGATGTCCTTGAAGATGGTAAAATTCATGATGACTATCGTATAGATTATTTAAACAGTCACATAAATGCATGCAAATTAGCTATTGAAGATGGTGTAGAGATGATGGGATATTGTCTATGGTCATTTACAGACCTTTTAAGTTCTTCACAAGGTTTCAATAAACGTTATGGGCTTGTTTATATAAACAGGACAGACCACGAAACTTTAGATTTAAAAAGAATAAAGAAAGATAGTTTTTATTGGTATAAAGAAGTCATAGAGAGTAATGGAATAACAAAATAAATATAATATATTGAGGTTTTTAGTATGTACATTACAAAGGTATTAAATAATTCGTTGCTACTTGCAAAGGATGATAATGACGAAGAAATAATATTGATGGGAAAAGGAATTGGTCATAATTATAAGATTGGGTCTGAGTTAAATAAAGAAGATATAGAAAAAACTTTCGTTCTTCATGATGAAAATATAAAAAAGAGTATTATACAACTTGCATCAGAAATAGATGCAGAATACTTTGGTATAGCTCAAATGATAATCTCATATGGAATAGAAAAGTATAACTTAAAACTTATGAACCATATATACTTGGCTTTAACTGACCACATCGCCTTTGCAGTGAGACGATTTAAAGAAGGTATAATGATTGAGAATTACTATTTGTTTGAAATTAAAGAATTTAATCCAAAAGAATATGATATAGGAAAATATGCGATTACTGTTTTTAAGGAGGTTCTTGGTTTAGAACTACCAGAAGAGGAAATTGGTAATATAGCAGGCCATTTTATAAATGCACAACAAGACAATCCTTATAGTGATAGAAATAAGAGAAGTGCTAAAATTGTAAATGCCATTTTACAAATAGTTCATTATCACTTTTCTATTGTATATAATAAAGAATCCTTTTATTATATGAGATTTGTAATGCATCTAAAGGCTTTTTCTCAAAGATTTCTGGCTAATGAACCATCAAAAGAAAAGATAGATTTTATATATAATCAAGTACGCAAAAATTGTAAAGAAGAATATGAATGTGTAAAAAAAATAGGAGCTTATATATACAAGGAATACTCTAGAGAATTGCCTAGGCAGGAGGAATTATATTTAATGATTCATATTCATAAGATTCTAGGCGAATTAGATGAAAACTGTTAGAATGTTTTAGTATATTAGTAACTTGATAATAAAAATAAGAATTAATTAAATTTAAATAATGGAATTATTTTAAGAGATAGTTGTCAAACTATCTCTTAATTTTATGCAGAAGGTACCTATAAAAGAAGCAATTTAACAAATATGTTTAATCTTAATGTTATTAATATATTAGAAGAACTACAAAGTCAATTTTACTTTTCTTTATGACTTTAAATGATAAATACTAGCTATTTAACAAGTAGAACTATTTTTTATTTGAATTATCCATTATTTTGTATATATCTACTTAAAATAAGAGCATTGTGTGACAAGCATCATAATATTGGTTTTGCTATACTATTAATATAAAAAATGCAACTAATAATAAAGATTACAAAACAGAGGCTAAGAAAAAAATAAAATAATGGAGGATATAAAATGGCTAGAATATCTAATATAACGATGGCTGAACAGCCTGAGTATTGCATTTTAGCAATACGAAAAACTATTGACTTTATGGTGGAATTTTCAGAGTTTTCACAGCAAAGTTTTCGAAAAATTTCCAACTATCTAGAAGAAAAGGGAATATTGTCTGCAGGAGCACCAATTGTATGTTTTCATAACATGGACTTGGAAAAATTAGATGTTGAAGTAGGTTTTCCTGTAACTAATCATTCTGTATTTAATCATATGGATACAGAAAATGAAATTTTGCAAAAGATTGTTCCAACACAGAAAATAATAACTGCAATTGATTTAGGACCATATGAACTGCAAGACCCTACACTTGAAGAATTATTTTTGTGGGCGAAGGATAGGGGATATGAACTTCATGGAGATATCTATTATCAGTATTTGAATGATTTAAATCGTCCTGAAAGCGAGTATCTCACTAAAATGATGTTACCTATTATATAAACAACAAAACTGAATAAAAATTCTGCGGACACATAGGTTTAACTGTAATAAAAAACAAGTTAACTAACATTTTACTATGAATGGTAGTTAACTTGTTTTTTATATGGATTGTTTATGATATGACACATTAAATTGTTATTTAATAAGTGACTGAGAGACGTTTTTATTGAAAGTTACTACCTGTTATGCGATAATAAGGACTTGTTAGGGGAATTATTAAAATGATAGATAATTAAATATAGTAGTATTTTCTATAAAATTTAATTATCAAGCTATTTGTGCTTATCTAATATGCGATTTTACCAATATTATGGAGAATATCCTTAATAATAAGGAGAGTGAAAAATAATATATGAATGAAAATATTTTAATTGTAGATGATGAAAAAGAAATAGCAGATTTAATTGAAGTCTATTTAAAAAATGAAGGTTTTACAGTATACAAGTTTTACACAGGCAAAGAAGCTCTAGAATGTATTGAATCTAAAAACTTGGATATGGCTATTTTAGATATTATGCTTCCTGATATTGATGGATTTCAGATTTGCCAGAAAATTCGAGAGAAATACTATTATCCTATCATTATGCTAACAGCAAAAGTTGAAGACATAGACAAGATAATGGGTTTAACTATAGGTGCGGATGATTATATAACAAAGCCATTTAACCCTTTGGAAGTTGTTGCAAGAGTAAAAACACAACTAAGAAGATATATGCGATATAATAATTCTTCTGAACAACAAGCGATAACTGTCAATGAGTATGATATTAAAGGATTGATTATCAATAAAGAACAACATAAATGCAGTTTATTTGGTAAAGAAGTATCACTAACACCAATTGAATTTTCTATTCTTTGGTATTTATGTGAACATCAAGGAAAAGTGGTTCCTTCTGAAGAATTGTTTGAAGCTGTATGGGGTGAACAATATCTTGATAATAATAATACGGTTATGGCTCACATAGGACGATTACGTGAAAAAATGCATGAACCTTCTAAAAATCCAAAATTTATAAAGACTGTATGGGGAGTAGGTTATACAATTGAAAAGTAAAAATGCTAAAATGAATTCTGATTTTGGTCAAGTAAGAAATAAAATTTTTATGAGAACAGTTGTAATGGCACTTGCAGCTATTATCTTTATATGGATTTTATATTCTTTTATATTGTATGGTAATTTTTCTATTTGGATAATATCCTTCTTTGAAAATGTTTTTCGTATGGAATATAAAGCTGCATTGAATTTATATCAGCAACTTTTCCGTAATTATATGGAGATTTTTATGATATTAGCTATAGTAATTGTGTTTTTTCTAATATTCCGTGTATATTTAAATTGGTTTACAAAATATTTTAGTGAAATCAATCAAGGGATTGACTCGCTTATCAAAGAAGACGTTGGAGAAGTGGTTTTATCTTCAGAGCTATTGGCAATAGAGAAGAAAATAAACTCAATTAAACATACACTTGAACAACGTAAATTTGATGCACAAATGGCAGAACAACGTAAGAATGACCTTATTGTTTATCTTGCACATGATTTAAAAACACCATTAACTTCAGTTATAGGATATCTTACATTACTTCGAGATGAAAATCAAATTTCTGAAGAACTGCGAGAAAAGTATTTATCTATTTCGTTGGACAAGGCAGAACGTCTTGAAGATTTAATCAATGAGTTTTTTGAAATCACAAGGTTTAATTTATCAAATATAGAACTTGAATATAGTAAAGTAAACTTAGTTCGTATGCTTGAGCAACTAACATATGAATTTACTCCTACTTTAATGAGTAAGAATTTAAAATATACACTGAATGTAGCACCAAATATGATGATAAAGTGTGATGTTAATAAAATGCAACGTGTATTTGATAACTTATTACGAAATGCTGTTTATTATAGTTTTGAAGATACTACCATTGAAATAACAGCTATACAGGATGAAGATGATATAAAATTTGAATTTGTAAATCATGGTAATACAATTCCAGAGGAAAAAATTGAGCGTATTTTTGAACAATTTTATAGGCTAGATACATCTCGTAGTTCAAACAGTGGTGGAGCTGGATTAGGTCTTGCTATAGCTAAAGAGATAGTTGAGCTTCATAATGGAAAAATAACAGCTCATAGTGAAAATGATATAATCACCTTTGAAGTTATTATTCCGATTGTAGGAAATTTGTAAGAATTTCAGTATAAAAAAATAGGAAGTTCGTTAGGAGAAATAAATAAAGTGCACTCTTGTTATTGATATAATTACTGTATCAAAACAAGAGTGCTTTTTGTTTTGATACAGTAATTATATTAGTAGAAAAAGGTGAAAATGTATGTCATGAAATATATTAACTCAGCTATTTCCTTTTTTGCTTCCATTAAGAAAATGGCAACAAAAAAATTTTTTCATATGAGCATATTTGCGAAATTGGCGATGAACTATCTGATAATATAAATTTTATAATAAAGGAGAATTAAATATGAGTAAGAAAAAAATTGCAGTTATCTTTGGTGGGAACTCAACAGAATACGATGTCTCATTACAATCATCTTTTGCAGTACTTGGAAATTTGAATACAGAAAAGTATGATATTATACCAATTGGAATTACAAGGGAGGGCGATTGGTATCATTATACTGGAGATTATAATAATATCCAGAATAACACTTGGTTTGAAAGGTCTACTGATATAGTTCCAGTTGTTGTCTCTCAAAATCGTGTCCAAAATGGTATTATTGAATTCTGTAAGAACTATACTAAATATATTAAACTTGATTTTGTATTTCCTGTATTGCATGGAAAAAATGGAGAAGATGGAACAGTACAGGGACTATTTGAATTAGCAGGTATAAAGGTTATTGGATGTGGGACTCTTTCTTCAGCATTATGTATGGACAAAGATAAATCTCATAAACTTGTTTATGCAGAAGGTATTGAAGTGCCAAAATCAATCATAATAAAATATTCAGATAAATTTAATATAGCTGAAATGTCAAAAGATTTAACTTATCCATTATTTGTAAAGCCTGTGCGTGCAGGTTCATCATTTGGTATTAGTAAAATTTATAAAAAAGAAGACTTACAAGTAGCAGTAAACCTGGCTTTTGAACATGACAATGAGGTAATAATTGAGGAAAATATTGATGGCTTTGAGGTAGGTTGTGCAGTTTTAGGGAATGATGATTTACTTGTTGGAAGAGTAGACGAAATAGAGTTATCAAAAGGATTTTTTGACTATACAGAAAAATATACATTAAAAAGTTCAAAAATTCATATGCCAGCTAGAATTGATACTACTTGTGAGAAAAGAATACAAGATACAGCAAAAACTATTTATAGAGCTCTTGGATGTTCTGGATTTGCTAGAGTTGATATGTTTCTGACTCCATCCGGTAAAATTGTTTTTAACGAAGTCAATACAATTCCTGGATTTACTTCTCATAGCCGTTATCCGAATATGATGAAAGGTATTGGATTGTCTTTTGAAGAAATTTTGGACAAGATAATTGAGGTGCATGTAAAATGATAAATAATATTTTATTAAATAAAAATAAAGAAGATGAAATGGCAAATACTATTTTATTAACTAAAGATAAAATTTATGATGGAAATTTAATTCTAGTAAATGCTTCTTTACCAGTTAAAACATCTGAAGATATGGATTTAATCTCTGTGGATACAAGATTTCCAAGTATTCTTATGAAGCGTGAAGCTACAAATGTTTTACAACATATTTTAAAAAATATAGGTGGTATAAACGAAATAGTACCTGTAAGTGGATATCGTACTGCAAATGAACAACAGGATATATATTCAAGTTCTCTGCATGACAATGGAAAAGATTTTACTGAAAAGTTTGTGGCACTTCCAAATCGTAGTGAACACCAGACAGGGCTTGCTATTGACCTAGGATTAAAGAAAGATATTATAGATTTTATTTGCCCTGAGTTTCCTTATAATGGTATCTGTAATGAGTTTCGTAAAGTAGCACCACATTATGGTTTTATAGAGCGTTATCAGTGTAAAAAAGAAGAAATAACAGGAATATCTCAAGAACCATGGCATTTTCGTTATGTTGGATATCCACATTCTGAGATTATTAATAAAATGAATCTAGATTTTGAAGAATACATAGAATATATTAAGGGATTTTCCTATACAAACTGCTTGAAGATAGAGGATAAAGAAAAAATCATAGAAATATTTTATGTGCCTCTTTATGCTAAAGAAGAAGTAAGAATCTCTATTCCTGAACAATGTGTCTATCAAATATCAGGTAACAATAAGGATGGTTTTATTGTGACTCTTTGGAGAAATAAAAATGACTAAGAAATGGAGGAATAAGAATGATTAGGAATAAATCTTATGCAGGGCTTGATTATTTTAGGATAATAGCGGCGCTCCTTATAATTGCAATTCATACATCACCATTATTGTCATATAGTGAAATGTCTGACTTTATATTGACTCGTATAATTGCTCGTATTGCTGTGCCATTCTTTTTTATGCTATCAGGCTTTTTTCTGATTTCAACACATAATTATAATTATGATAAATTGAAATCTTTTCTAAAAAATGCATTATTTATCTATGGGATAGCTATTGTAATTTATATTCCTTTAAATATTTACAATGGATATTTTTACATGAATAATTTATTGCCTAATATTATTAAGGACATAGTATTTGATGGGACTTTATATCATTTATGGTATCTTCCTGCATCAATTATTGGTGCAAGTATTGCATACTTTCTTGTAAAAAAACTAGGTTTAAAATACTCATTTATAATTACTATTATCCTTTATGTAATTGCTATGTTTGGTGATAGTTATTATGGTTTTTCAGAAAAACTACCATTATTAAAGAATTTATATGAGTATATTTTTGAAGTATCAGATTATACAAGAAATGGTGTTTTTTTTGCTCCTGTATTTTTCATACTTGGAGGGATAATAGCTAATAAATATAATTACATGTCACCTAAAAATAGCTTGATTGGATTTCTTATATCATTCTTACTTATGTTTTGTGAAGGAATTCTTTTACATAAACTAGGGGTACAACGTCATGACAGTATGTATATCATGTTATTGCCATGTATGTATTTCTTATTTACAGCTTTAACATTTTTGAAAGGTCCTCGAGCTAGATTATTGCGAACATCGTCATTAATTATTTATATTATACATCCTATGATGATTGTAATTATTCGTATGTTTTCTAAAATACTTGGAATAGAAACTGTTCTAGTTGATAATAGCCTTATTCATTATCTAGTGGTAAGTTTAGCATCTTTTATGGCCTCTATAATTATTATATGGCTTCTTAAGCTTTTAAAAGAGAAACAGAAAAAGACTTGAAAGGTAAATACCAACAGAGCTTGGATTGAAATTGATTTAAATAATTTGGAACATAATGTAAAAGTATTACAAAACGCTATGCCAGAAGATTGTGAATTTATGGCAGTCGTGAAGGCTAATGCCTATGGTCATAGTGCTTTGGAAGTAGCAACTTGTGTAAATCAAATGGGTGTAAAAGCATTTGCTGTAGCAACAATAGATGAAGGTATTGATTTACGTCGATATGGAATATTAGGAGAAATTTTGGTTCTTGGATATACTAATCCAGTAAGGGCAAAAGAACTTCATAAATACAATCTTACACAGAGTATTATTGACCTTAATCATGCTATTTGTTTAAACAAACAGGGATACAATATAAAATCACATATTAAAATTGATACAGGTATGCATAGGCTTGGTTTTGATGCTAATGATATGATGTCAATTTTAAAAGCATCTAAATTAAAATACTTAGATATACATGGTATATTTACACACTTATGTGTTTCAGATAGTCTTATAGATGAAGATGTGTATTTTACAAATAAACAAATTGAATGTTTTTATAAGTTAATTGATTTGCTGTCAGAAAAAGGTATAAAATTCCCTAAAATACATATCCAAAGTAGCTATGGTTTTTTAAATTATCCTAATCTTAAGTGTGACTATGCAAGAATTGGAATTGCATTATATGGGGTACTAAGTTCTCCAAATGATACGACCAAACTGCAACTTGATTTACGTCCTGTTTTATCTTTAAAATCACAAGTAGTTCTTATTAGAAAGATACAAAAAGATGATAGCTTTGGGTATGGAAGAGTATTTGTTGCAGGCAGAGACAGCACAATTGCTATACTATCTATTGGTTATGCTGATGGTATACCTAGAAATTTATCTTGTGGAAAAGGATATGTAATAATAAATGGTTGTCAAGCACCAATAGTAGGTCGAATTTGCATGGACCAACTTGCTGTTGATATTACATATATACCTAATGTAGAAGTTGGTAATACAGCTATATTAATAGGAAGAGATAATTTATCTGAATTATCTGCTCCTGAAGTTGCAGATAACTCAGGTAGTATATCAAATGAATTATTGAGCAGAGTGGGAAGAAGATTAAATGTTATAAAGAAATAACTTAATTGAATAAACATATCTGTTGTATTACATAATTTATTTTATTTTGGCTAGATATTTCTAATAATATTCTACCTTAAATATATACTTGTTAATTTACATGACAATTTAGACAATGTATAATATATGATGTGGTAGGGGTGTAATGATTGATGTATTGTCATAATATTTGCAAAATGATATAATCGAGAAGAAATAAGACAGAGAAATAAAGGAGTAAGTAATATGAAGATATATGATGTATTAACACGCTTTTATATTAAGGATATAGAAAATGCCATTCCTTTTTATGAAAATCTTTTAAAGGAGAAATGTTCTTTACGTTTTTCTTATAAAGAAGTGGGGTTAGAGTTGGCTCAGGTAGGAAACATTTTGCTGTTATCTGGTTCTGATACTGATTTTAAACCATTTATAGAAACGAAAGCTACTTTTATGGTTGATTCTGTGGATGAATGGAGAAGTTATCTGCTACAAAGTGGAGCAGTAGTGATAAGAGATAAGAAAAAAGTTCCTACAGGATATAATATGACAGTAAAACATCCAGATGGCACAATTATAGAGTATGTTCAGCATACAAAATAAAATTAGCTCAAAACATGGGATTAACTCAAACACAATATTAACTTAAAATAGAGTTACTAATAAATAGCTTAGGGTAATATATTATATACTCAAAAGTTTAATTTGTTAATCTTAACTCTGATATATTATAAATTAGATTAATATCTATCAAAATAAAAAAAGTTATTTACATAAAAGGTGAACTTTGAATAGAGTTCACCTTTCTATTTTTTTGACTTACAAAAAATAATATACTGAAATGTTACAACAGAAAACCATCCTATACCAGTAGCAAATGCAATCGTCTTTAAACCAAATTGTTGAATAAACAAATAAGAAATAATAACACGAATTGATATATGTAAGATGGTTCCAATCACAGGAATATTTACTTTTCCACTTCCTCTATACCATCCAACAAATGCACTCCCTATAAAACATAAAACATAGAAAATAGCTATAGTTTTCATGTACTCTATGCCATTTATCATAATTCTACTATTGGAATTATTCGTCATAAATTCAATAGTAGTCTTTGCGAAGAAATACATTATCAAAGATAATCCAATTCCTAGACACACTAGGATAATCAATCCTGTATAAAATCCTTGTTTTGCTCTTTTTCTATTTTCATTTCCAGTATTTTGTGCGACAAATATAGAGATAGCCTCAGCACCACTATCACCAAAAGAATTAGCAAAGCCTTCAATTCTTGTTGTGGCAGTGTATGCCGTAATCATGTCTGTTCCCATTAGATTTACAGCTCCCTGTACTAGTAATTTTCCAATATATAAACTGGATTGATGAAGAGCTGAAATTAGGCTATAGGATAGAGTTAATCTTAATAATTTCCATTCAAACTTCATATCTTCCTTTCTAAACAAAAGAAATGAAATGTTTTTTCTTATATAAATAAAACAAAGAATTGATGCAAGAGTCTGTGAAAGTACAGTTGCAGAAGCTGCTCCTTGGATTCCAAAATCACATACTGCAACAAAAACTATATCCAAAACAGTATTTATTATCATTGAAAACATTAAGATAATTAGAGCAGCTTTAGTATTTCCAACAGCTCTCAAGGCTGCCGATAATAAATTATAAAAATATGTTGCGATAAGTCCACAAAAAATAATATTTAGGTATGATATCGCAATACTTGAAACTTCTTGTGGTGTATGAATTAGATTTAGTAATGGAGAAAGTATAAATATTGCACATATACTTAATCCTAAAGTTAATATAATGCCAAAAACAGTTGCTAGAAAAGATTCTTTTCTAAATGAAGATAAATCACCAGCTCCATAAAAATGTGCAAATATAATTGATATACCTGTACAACTTCCACTTAGTACAAATATAAAAAGGTTCATAATAGTTCCAGCTACACCTACAGAAGCAAAAGCAGTTTGACTTACAAACCTACCAACTATAATAGCATCAATAGTATTATAAAGTTGTTGGAGTATATTTCCTAAGAGTAATGGGAACATGAGTATAAGCAATTCATTCCTTATGTTTCCCTCTGTTAAGTTAGTTGTATATTTCATAATGACACCTCGTTAAATCTTAAGATACAATTAGTTTACAGTCATATTAAATAATTGTAAAATGCTGTTTTTATCCATATAATATAAATAAATATTTATATTATGAATTGGGGTAAGATTATGACAGAACTTGAGATACAAGCTTTTTTGACTATTATAAAGCTAGGAAGCATTTCTGCTGCTGCTGAAAGTTTATATGTTACTCAGCCAGCCTTAAGTAGACGCATACATGCATTAGAAGCTGAATTGGGATACAAATTAATTAATCGAAAAAAAGGAGTACGAATATCAGAGTTGACAGAAGAAGGGAAGGCATTTGTTCCAATAGCAGAAAAATATAAAACTCTCTTACAAGAAGCTAAGTATATAACTAAGATTGATAGAAGTAAAATTCTAAATATATCCTCTATAGGAAGTATTAGTTCATACATCCTTCCAGATGTATTTTCCTGTTTTATGAATACATATCCAGAGTATAATGTAAACTTTTACAACTATCATTCTTATGAAGCATACGATTATGTTTCCAAGGGTGAAGTTGATATAGCCCTTATTTCAGATGATATGTTTTTTAATAACATAGAAACAATACCAATATTTAAAGAAGCCATGTTACTGGTAACAAGTTATGGCTCAAAATACAATGGGGAATTGCACCCATCTGTTTTAGATGTTGCGGATGAAATAAGACTTCCATGGAATCCTGAATATGATTTGTGGCATAACTTTTGGTTTCGCTCAACTCTTCAACCTAAAGTATTTTTAGACCAGATGTCTCTTTTAGAATATTTTATGAGACAAGAAAATGTATGGGCAATTGTGCCAGTGTCAGTAGCATATCATCTTAAGGAAATATCCAATATCGAGATACATTATATAAAGGATGCGCCACCAGATAGGTTTATTTATTACTTAGTTAAAGAATCTAATAAACAGGAAACAATAGCCAAATTTTTAGCTTTATTAAACAAAAAACTATTGCAAATTAAAGGATTGGAGTCTTTAATTAAATAATAGAAGAAAAGATAGTAAATTTGAAATTTTATTTTAAGCTAAATAAATTAAGTGTATATTTAAAAATAAAGAAGTATTTATATAAAGAAGAGTATTTCAAGAGAATATTAAGAATCTCAAATGAAATACTCTACTTTACTTTTTTATGATTATATTATATGAAGAAGTGGATATTATTAAGTTAGGAATATGTAAGAAAATTTGAAAATAGGTTATAGGATGAGATAGATGTATAAACAATAATTTTTACATTATAAAAAAGAGCAAGATTTATTAAATATGACTAAGAAGTAACTGATATAATGTCTCATGGATAAAAGGAGGAGAGCTGCAATGTTTTATAAAGTAAATAATGTTATAACTGCTATTGATTATATAGAGGAACATTTATCAGAAAAGCTGGACTTAGATATAGTTGCTAATGCTGTTCATTATTCAAAATATCATCTACATAGAACTTTCACAACTTCTGTTGGTTTGACAATGCATGATTATATAAAACGAAGAAAACTCACAGAGGCAGCAAAACTATTAGTATTTTCTAAAAAATCGATTATTGAAATTGCATTGATAGCTGGCTATGAAAGTCAACAAGCATTTACTTCTGTATTTAAAGATATGTATAAAAAATCTCCAAATAAATATCGAAAAGAACAAGAATTTTATCCTTTGCAGCTAAGATTTGTTTTGAAAAAAGATAATTTATTTTCAAAAAATATATCGGAATTAGAAAAAGATATTACACTTGCTAAGATATCTGATATACCATTATGGATGAATTTAGTCAGATTGGTTATAGATGGTTTTCCAAATTTACAGGAGGAAGAGTATATTTCTCAATTAAAACAATATATTTTGGAAGAAAGAGCCTTGATATTAAAATTTAATAACATTGCTATTGCAAATATGATATTTAATAAAGAAACTGGAAGCATTGACTTTTTTGGAATACACCCTCAATATCGTAATTCAGATATTGCACAGGTGTTTCTGAAAAAGGTTATTGAGAATTTTTTGATAGATACATCTATCTCAATCACAACTTTTAGAGAAGGAGATAAAGCTGATACAGGGCATCGGAATATGATAAAGAAGTTAGGTTTTGCAGAAGCTGAATTACTGACTGAATTTGGGTATCCTACTCAAAAATTTGTTCTGTCTTCTGAGAATGATAAAGACAATGAATAGTACTAATGAGTTAACTAAATTTGAACCAAAGAGCAAGAATGATTAAAAAATTTAAAGTTCAATTCAGTATAATGATTTAAGATAATACTCAGTTGACAAGGAGGGTTCAAATGTCTAAAAATCAGCAATTAGAAAGTTGTAATTCTATCACATCTGTTTCTAAACATAATATATCTGAACAAAAGATAGAGTTAAAAACATCTTTTCCAGATGAGATTTCATATCTTATAGATATAAATAACAAGTTGGATAATTCTTTGGAGAAAGCAGAAAATTCAGTTGATAAACTTGATAGAGATTACATGGATGCTAAATTATATATGGTAAAGAATCGTGGAGAGATAGACCCACATGAAATGTTTCAGAATGAACTGGCACTAAAGCAAATAGATAGTTATGGGGCTTTTATGGTAAAAGTTCGAGACAAGATTGCTAAAATGAAAGATTCGCCATATTTTGCTAGGATAGATTTTAAACTAAAAGATGAAGATGATGATTCAAAGTATTATATTGGTCGATTTGCATTTGATTATGAAAATGAACTTCTAATACTCGATTGGCGTTCTCCAATGGCCAGTATGTTTTATGATTGTGAGATAGGGCCAGCAGGGTATAATGCACCACTAGGATGGATAGATGGAGAAATAACACGTAAACGACAGTTTAAAATTAAAAATGGAACACTGGAATATGTACTTGAAAGTTCTATGAATATACAAGATGATATTCTTCAACAGGAACTTAGTAATACTTCAGATGAAAAGATGAAATCCATCATTTCAACAATACAAAAAGAGCAAAATCAAATTATTAGAAATGACAAGGCTGACACTCTCATTATTCAAGGAGTAGCTGGTTCTGGAAAAACATCTATAGCATTACATCGAATTGCTTTTCTTCTTTATCGATTTAAAGATAAGATATCAGCAAATAATGTAATTATTCTATCACCTAATAAAGTCTTTGGTGACTATATTTCTAATGTACTTCCTGAGCTAGGAGAAGAACCCCTATGTGAATTAAGTTTTGAAGATATAGCCGAAGTTCAATTAGAACGAATTATTGATTTTGAAGGAGAAAAAGATTCTCTGGAAATAAATGATGTACAATGGGATGAAAGAGTACGTTTCAAGTCTACACTTGATTTTTTAAAGCTTATGGACAAATATATAAAGCAAATGCCAAATAGACTTTTTATTCCTAAAGATTATACTTTTGGAAGTTTTACAGCTAAAAGTGATTGGATACGAAGAAGATTTGATGCATATAACAAATATCCAGTTAAGCAAAGGCTAGAGATGGTAGCAGAAGATATTCGTTATAGATTTGAATCAGATAATATTATGGAAGAAGACTTACCAAAAGTAAAAAATATACTGAAAAGTCTAAATGGAATGCTAACAATAAAAAATACTCTGGCACTGTATAAGGACTTCTTCAAACAGATGAATATTCAAGATATGTTTGTAATGTCATCAAAGAAGACTCTGGAGTGGGCAGATGTGTATCCATTTATATATCTTCATGCTGCCTATGAAGGATTACAAGAAGACAAAGTGATAAGACACATTGTTATTGATGAAATGCAAGATTATACTCCTATTCAATATGCTGTAATAAACTTGCTTTTCAAATGTAAAAAGACTATCCTTGGAGATTTTGGACAACTAATCAACCCCAATCATCTACATACGTTAGATGATATGGTGCAGATTTATGATGGTGGAGAGTTAGTAATGTTAAATAAGAGTTATCGTTCTACTTTTGAGATTATTAATTTTGCCAAGAAAATTCAAAATATAACTTCACTGGAAGCTATAGAAAGACATGGTGAGGAGCCAGTTTTAATTAAATGCATCAATGAACAAGATGAGATAGATAAGATAAAAATGGAGATTGAGCAGTTTGAGGAAAGCAACAATGCTACCCTTGGTATTATACTAAAAACCAACAGTGAGGCTAAAGCAATCTATGATGTTATTAAGCAAGAATATGATGTTAATTTAATATCTCCTGAAAGCTCTAGTTTTGTAAAAGGCGTATCAATTACTTCTATTAAAATGTCAAAAGGGTTGGAGTTTGATGAAGTTGTTATTCCTTCAGTAAATAATAAAACATATTACAATGATTACGACCGTAGTTTATTATATATTGCTTGTACACGGGCTATGCATAGACTTAAGCTTACATACACTGGAAATTTAACGCAGTTGATAGAACTTAATTGAGATATATATAGTTTATATAAGCTTACCTAAGATTACTCTATAAATTATTCAATTATACAAGTTTAACGTTTGTGTATATAATTGTATTTGTTGAAATTTTTTTATTTTACCAATTATTTTGTTAATCATTTTGTTAATTCTATAGATTAAAGTATCTTCTATAGAATTAACAAAATATCAGCAGTACTATTTGAGGTAATTAGAACTGTACAAGCCATAAATAAAATATATAATTATGCATATTCTTATTTCGTACTTTAATAGATATTTTTTTAAATGAAAAAGCATTTCTTCTGTAGTTTTATTTACACCATTGTTCTTATTTTTTTATTGATTTTCTAAGAAAGTCTGATGTTATAGTATTACCTTTTTCAAGCATTTCTAATGGAGTACCTTCAAACACCACCTGCCCACCATTTTTACCACCATCAGGTCCAATATCAATCACCCAATCTGCTTGTTTTAAAACATCTAAATTATGTTCAATGATAATAACTGTATTACCTTTGTCTACTATTCTTTCAAAAATCAACATAAGTTTGTCAATGTCGGACATATGAAGACCAGTAGTTGGTTCATCTAGAATATATATAGTACCTTTTTTATTAAGATTTTTTGCTAGTTTAATTCTTTGACATTCTCCACCAGACAGTGTACTAAGTGGCTGCCCTAAAGTCATATAAGATAATCCCACATCTTTCATAGTTTGTAGTATTTTGCAAAGTTTCTTTTCTGTAAAGAATTCAAGAGATTCATCCACTGTCATAGAAAGAACTTCAACTATATTTTTACCCTTGTATAATTTAGACAGGACTTCTTCATTATATCTAGTACCTCTACAAGCTTCACATGTGTTAATAACAGGGTCCATAAATACCAGTTCTGTAACAAGTACTCCTTTTCCATTACAAATAGGACAAGCCCCTTTAGAATTAAAGCTGAATAAACTTTCGCCAACATTATTTTCCTTAGCAAAAAGTTTTCTTATCTCATCAAAAAAACCAAGAAATGTAGCTGGCATAGAGCGATTTGTAGTTGTGATAGGGTTTTGGTCAATTTTAATAACATCTTTTTCATATTTTTTTGCAAAAATACGAGAAATTAAAGTACTTTTACCAGAACCAGCAACTCCAGTAACAACTGTCATGATTCCAACTGGTATATCTATATCAACATTTTTTAGATTATGCAAACAAGCTCCTCTAATGGGAAGAAAGCTTTTTGCTTTACGAGTATTAGATTTTAGAGATAATGATAAATTCATGGCTTTTGAAGTAAGTGTATTTGCTAGAAGTAATTCATTATAGGTACCTTGAAATATAATATTTCCTCCATGTTTACCAGCATTTGGGCCAATATCTATAATCTCATCGGCTATAGATATGACATCTTTATCATGCTCTACTACCAAAACTGTATTTCCTCTGTCTCTAAGTTTTTTTAATAATTGATTCATACGATATACATCTCTTGGGTGCATTCCAGTGCTGGGTTCATCAAAAATATAAGTTAGACCTGTGAGACTACTTCCCATATAGCGTACAAGTTTTAATCTCTGGGCTTCTCCTCCAGATAGAGAAGTTGATTCCCTATTTAGATGTAAATAAGGAAGTCCAATATCAATCATTCTTTTTAAACCATCAGTAAGAGCGTTGACAACTGTTTCAACTTTTTTATCATTTATTTGAGAGAGTAAATTATAAAGTTCAGTAAATTCCATATTACCCATATCTGCTATAGAATACCCTAAAATAGTGCAGTTAAGTGCATCTTTATTTAATCTTTTTCCATGACATTGAGGACATTCCTCATCAGTTATAAGTCTTTCCGACTTTTCTTTGGTGTGTTTGCTCATATTGCTAATATCTCGATTTAGATATGTTTGATTGTACTTATTAAAAATACCTTCAACTTTTGAATTTTCAGGCTTGCTTTTTCCATCTCTTGAGCCATATAGCAATAAATTATATTCCTCCATAGAATAATACTTTAGAGGTTTATCTAAATCAAATAGTCCAGATTCAGCATATTGTTTCCAATACCATGAATTAGGTTTAAATAGAGAGTCATTTACACAACCTTCATTCCATGAATTTTTAGGATTTAGAATAGATTCAATATTAATCACTTTAACTCTACCAATTCCAGAACAGTTTTTGCACATACCATTTGGGTCATTAAACGAAAAGTAGGATGCTGTTCCTATATATGGTTTTCCAATTCTAGAAAATAATAATCTTAGTGAAGAATACAAATCGCTTATAGTTCCTACTGTAGAACGTGCATTGCCACCAAGAGGAGACTGGTCCACGATTACAGAAGCAGTTAAATTATCAATCAGTTCTACATGAGGTTTTTTGTATTTTGGAAGTCGACCTCTAATAAATGCTGAATATGTTTCATTCATTTGTCTTTGTGATTCTGCTGCAATTGTGTCAAATACAATACTTGATTTTCCAGAGCCAGAAACTCCAGTAAAGACAATGATTTTGTTTTTGGCAAGTTTAAGTGATATGTTTTTTAAATTATTATGTGTAAGTCCTTTTATTATGATATCTGACATAAATACTAAGTCCTTTCTTTATATATTTGAGTAGCGTAATTATATTATGTAGTTATATTATAATAAGATTAAAACCTATTTTCCTGATATATTCTGCTATATTACAGATATTATTTTTAAATTTGTTTACATTGTAAACAGTATTAATTAGTGATGTTGCATATAAAAAACAAAAATCCTATCATAGAACTTATTTAAAATTTAGTAAAAATGAGCGAGTTTAAAAGATTTAAATAACTTGACTTTTAAAACTTACTATTGTAATATTTTAAATACTACAATAGTAAGTTTTAGGTGCGTATTCAGGCATAGTCTTACTACTTGAAGGGAGAGAATAATGTTACTGATAGTTATAATAGTGGTTTTTATAATATTAGAGGAGGATTATAGATATACATATTAGGAAGGAGTAAGGTATGAAAAGAAAAACAAGTTTTATTTTAATAATTATTCTATTAGTCATTGTGTTTATAGCAAAATATTTAATGGGAAGTAATCAAAATAATAAAGAACAAAATATTAAGAGTAACAATACAAATTTTAAATCAAATAAATTAGAGGCTAAAGATAGTACACAGGAGAAAAAAGATAAAGTTAATGTAGTTGATTATAGTGATTGTTTTAAAGATATTAGTGGAGGAGCTATTTTTTACAGTAGTAAAAATAAAGAATATAACATATATAACAAAGAATTAATTGAAACAAGGGCTTCACCTTGTTCTACTTTCAAAATAATTTCAACATTAATTGGTTTAGAAAAGGGAATAGTAAACTCAAAAGAATCAGTTATGGGGTATAATGGAACAATTTATGAGATTGAAGATTGGAATAGAAATCTTAATCTAGAAGAAGCATTTAAAGCATCTTGTGTTTGGTATCATAGAAAACTGATGAATCAAGTTGATGCTAAATTTGTTCAAAACACACTAGATAATCTAAAATATGGAAATTGTGACATTAGTGAGTGGGAAGGAAATTTAAAAAATGGAAGTAAAGATTTAAATGGGTTCTGGTTAGAATCTTCATTAAAAATATCTCCTAAAGAGCAAACACAAGTATTAGCTAAAGTTTTTGAGGGTGATACAAGCTTTAAAAAAGAGAATATTAATCTCTTGAAGGACATTATGAAAATAGATATAAATGATAAGAAAATGAATGTATATGGTAAAACTGGAACAGGATTTGATGAAAAGAAGCAATGTGTTGATGCATGGTTTGTTGGTATGGTAGAAAATGAAGATGATACATATTACTTTGCTATTAAATCAGATGATTCTAATAAAGAAATTGGAGGACCAAAAGTAAAAGAGATTGCAATTGATATAATTAAGAAATATTACAGTACTATATAATAGACATAACTTTATACTAAAATATAGGTAAATTTAAGGAACTATGCAATGAATTGATAAATATATTGCATAGTTTTTATTTTATTTATATTATCTTAAGTAGATGTAAAAAGATATGAACAAAATTTAATAAAAAATAATCTTATATTGGTTAAAAATTATAAGGTGTTTATGTAAAGTATCATATTTAATTGAAAAGAGGATTTTAAGAGAGTGTAAACATTTAGTTTGGTGTGTCACTATAATGTCATTTTGGATTGCTAAACTTTAACTATAAAGGAGATGATTGTATATGGAAATACTAAAATGTGAAAATTTAACAAAGACATATGGCTCAAATCAAACCATGGTGACAGCTCTTAATAATTTGAATTTATCAGTTCAAAAAGGTGATTTTGTATCTATAGTAGGAGCCTCTGGTTCTGGGAAATCTACATTACTTCATATGCTTGGAGGAGTAGATAGACCTACATCTGGAAAAATTTATATTGAAGACACTGAAATAGCAAGCTTAAAAGAGGAAGCATTGGCAATTTTTCGACGTAGAAAAGTAGGGCTTATATATCAATTTTATAATCTTATACCTACTCTTGATGTTAGAAAAAATATATTATTACCAATGTTACTTGATAAAAGGAAAGTGGATGAAGATAGGTTTTCTGAAATTGTATCTACACTTGGATTAACTGATAGGCTTAAACATCTTCCAGGTCAACTTTCAGGTGGACAACAGCAAAGAGTAGCTATAGCTAGAAGTTTAATATATAGACCAGCTATTTTATTAGCAGATGAACCAACAGGTAATCTTGATAGAAAAAATTCTGAAGAAATTGTAGATTTACTAAACTTATCAAATAAACGATTTAATCAAACAATACTTCTTATTACTCATGATGAAAAAATAGCATTAGAAGCAAATCGTATTATAACTATGGAAGATGGTATGATAGTTTCTGAAAAGGTGGTGAAGAAATGAATATTCTTCAAGAATACACCTTAGATTTTGTACGTCGTAATAAGCGCAGTAGTATGGCTATAATGTTAGCTATATTACTTACTACAACTATGATGTCTTCTTTGTGTGGACTATTATATACAATGTGGAGTGATTTTATAAGGCTTTCAATTGAGAAAGAAGGTAATTGGCATGGAGAGTTATTTGATGAAACTCATGGAAGTGACTTATCATTAATTGAAAATTTCTCTTCAGTTGATGATGTGATGATTAAAGGACAGTGGTATGTAGGTAAAATTGATGATGATAAAAGGGATTACATAATTTATAGAAATGCTACCTCAGAATATTGGAATTCTATGCCAGAGAAAGACACTATACTAGAGGGTCGTCGACCAAATAATGCTAATGAAATTGCACTATCAAAACAATATTTTGAGAGTAATCCAAATGTAAAAATTGGTGATAAGATTACTATACCAATAGGAGATAGGGTTTTAAATGGAAATCTTCTTGAACCCGTAGCTCCAAAATCGAAAGGTGAAAGTTTTAAGGAGATTTCAGAGACTACGTTGACAATAGTAGGGAAAATAGATGTTACTACTTCATCAGTTGTACCTGCATATACAGCTCTTGGTTATCTTGATAGAGCAAGTATAAAGCCTAGTGATAATATTACTGTATATTTACGATTTAAAAATATTAGAGATACATATAAAGAGCTTCCAAAGCTTGCTAAATCATTAGGATGGAAAATGAATGAATATGGAAAATACAATCTTAAGTATAATAGTAATTATCTTTTAAAAATGTTAGTTTTTTCTCCAGAGCAAAAAGCATCTATGAACAGTATAGAAAAATTTTCAACACCTATTATGTATCTAACAATAGCAATCTTTACAGTAGGCGTATTTGTAATGGTGATTTACAATGCTTTTGCACTATCAGCAAATGCTAGACTTACTCAATTGGGTATACTAGCTAGTATTGGAGCATCACCAAAGCAGATTAAAAAGTCTGTGGTTTTTGAAGGGTTTTTATTGACAATTATTCCTTTGCCTATAGGCTTATTTTTAGGATGGGCATTGTGTAAGGGTCTTGTAAGTTATATTAATTCAGTCGATACTGTTAATAATAATCAACAGGTAATCTTTACTTATGGTGTTATTGCTTTCTTGCCAGCTGTTTTACTTACAATAATAACAGTATGGATTTCTGCACTTATCCCAGCACGTAAAGTATCAAAAATATCACCTATAGAAGCAATTAGACAAGGTGATAGTATTAAAATCAAAAAGTCACATAAATATTCACTAACAAACTTATTTGGTATAGAAGGAGAGCTTGCAGTAAATGCGCTTCGTTCCCGTAAAAAATCTTATCGTACCGCAACAATATCTTTAACACTTTCTTTTTTATTGTTGACGAGCTTTCTAAATATAATTGCATGTCAAAGAGGTGCAGAGCGTGTTTATGGTAGTGATATTTATGCTAATCAAAGGGATATATCATTGCATTTGGAAAATAGTGAACCTGCAGAAAAACAGTTTTTAGAACAATTAAACAGTACACAAGGTGTAGAGAGTTCATTATATTATCTAAAAATGTCTGCAATCACTTGGTTAACTGAAAAAGACGCTTCAAAAGAGCTTGCAAAGAGTGGAGGATTTAAAAAGATAGTATCAGCTAAAAAATATGCTCCTATAGAACGTGATGGTAAGTTTCGTATTACTTCAACTATGATTGGACTTGATGATGAGAGTTTTGCAAAATATTGTAAACAACTTTCTATAGACCCAAAACCATATTATGATACAAAAAATCCGATTTCGATTGTATATAATCGTGAGGAAAATGTTGAGCGTAGTACACGTAGGGATAAAGTATATATAGATTATTTAAATCTTTCTGTAGGAGATAACATTACATTAAATGAAAAGGTATATGATGAAGATGAGGGAAATTATACTTTTAATATGAAAGTAGGAACTATTACAGATACACTTCCACAAATAGCAGAAAATCTTGGTAGATACACATTAATTCAAATAGTACCAATGTCTATAGTACAGGATGTGTCCAAAAACTATCATGAAAACCGTAGATTAAAATCAAATAGAATAACAGGGTTATTTAAAATAGATAATCATGATAATATTTCTAAAGTAAGAAAAGAGTTTGAATCTATTTGCAATAAATATTATGGGTCAGGTGATTATAGCATTAATGATGTTGTAGAAAATGAAGAATTAAGTGAGAGTGGACAAATAACTATGAATTTGATAGTAGGATTTATTACAGCATTATTAGCTGCAATTGGTTTATCCAATGTATGGGCGACTGTTTCAGGGAATCTTAGAAGTAGACGACAAGAATTTGCTATGTTACGTTCTGCAGGATTGTCTCCAAAGGGTATGAAAAAGATGCTTATCCTAGAAGGATTATTTTTTGGTCTTACACCATTATTACTCAGTATTCCTGTGCAAATAGCTATATTGTATGCTTTCATCCATATAAATGAAATAAGTTTTATGGAGTACTTATTATTTGCACCAATATCCATAGTGACGAGCTTTACCATATTGATACTTATTGTAGTAATAGCGTCGTATACTATGGGATGTAAACAATTAAAGAGTGAAAACATAGTAGAATCTATAAAAAATGAGACAATATAAACAAGATTTATTGAATATTTTTTAAAAGCAACTTTAAAGAATATTGTGTGTAAGTGATAGATAATGTGTAAATGATAGATAAATAGGATATAATGTAACTGGATTATAGGTGTTCTCCTATAATCCAGTCTTTTATGTATAAAACTTAATTATGAATCGTGCACCACCATGATGACCATTTTCTGCATGTATAGTACCATTTTGACCTTCTATAATAGACTTTGATAGAGCAAGACCTATACCAATGCTGTCTTTACTAGCATTTTTACCACGATAAAATCGATTAAAAATATATGGTAGGTCTTCTTGAGCAAAACCTTTCCCATTATCCTCTATAATAATTTCAATGTATAGAGGGTTTTTACTATAATAAGCAACAATATGTCCGCCATCTTCTACATGTTCACTGCAGTTTTTAAGAATATTTAAAAGAGCTTCCAAAGTCCAGTTAATATCAATCTCAAATTCTACAAACGAAGAGTCTTCAATAATAAATGTCTGATTTTTTTCTTTTAAAATTCCTTCTATAGGTTCAACAGCATTAGTAAGAAGAGAATGGACATCTATAAGTTTATTTTCAAATATTAAAGTACTTGCATCTAATTTTGACAAAGTAAGTAAAGATGACACCAATCTTTCTAATCTTAATATTTGGTTTGTAAGTCTATTAAGGTAATCTATTTCTTCATCTGGACAACTTTCTGCAAGTAATTGTGCCATAAGTGACATAGAAGTAATTGGAGTTTTAAGTTGATGTGCAATATCTGCAAGATTATCTGAAAGAGTTTGTCTTTCTTTTAAAGCAAATTCTTTTGAGCAACGAAGTTCTCCCACAGTTTTATATATCTCGTCTTCAAGATGTGAAAACTCATCTTCACATCGTAAAAGTATGGATTCTTTCCCTAAATTGACTTCTTCCAAATAGTGAGTAAGAGTATTGATTCTAATCATGTTATGTATTTTTTTTCTATACTGAATTATGAACACAACCATAGCCATTGTTGACACTATAACAAAGGATACTATCATGAAATAAAAAAAGTTTTTATACCAAAATGTATTTTTAGTATAACCATGTTTTAATAAAATCTCATTTCCTACATTAAAGTCATGAGAACTTGAATTTTTTAGTGATTCTAAAATATATTCTGTAGATTTAGGGTTAAGTTGATATGATGTACCAATGGTTTTAGATATCATATTATATTCTTCAGAAGAAGTTATAGTTGTTAGAATTATACTTAACAAAATAGTGATAGCTAAGCAGAATACTATAAAAATAACAGTATTATTGATATTTCTTGGAGTTTTCACTAGCTGTCCTCCATTCTATATCCTATACCTCTCAAGGTCTTTATGCAGGATGGATTTTTTAGTTTTTCTCTAAGTCGCTTTATTGTAACAGTAAGAGTATTATCATTTACAAAGTTGCCATCTATATCCCAGAGCATTTCTAATAGTTTTGCACGAGTAAGTGCTTTATTTTTATTTTCCATTAAGCTTAGGAGTAGTTTGTATTCTCCTGCTGTCAAAGGGATTTCAATATTATCCAAATATACTTTAACTTCATCTTTATTCAATTTTATATTTTCACATGTAAGAGTGCTAGTAGTGTTATATTGGGTACGCCTAAGCACAGCATTAATTCTAGATTGAAGTACTGAAAGCAAGAATGGCTTAACCACATAGTCGTCTGCACCCATATCCAGACCTTGTACAATATCTTTTTCATCATCACTCACTGTCAAAAATATCACTGGAGTATCTCTTATATTTTTAACATATTTACAAAATTCATATCCAATCCCATCAGGTAGATTTAAATCAAGTAGAATTAAATCGATATCTTTGTCAAATTTTTTCTTAGCTTCAGTAATTGTACTATAACAACAAACTACATGTTTTTTCTTTTCTAGGGAAGCTTTTATTCCAAATGCAATTGTATCATCATCTTCTAAAAGAAGTATTTTTGCCATTTATTTTCAGTCCTTTCATTTAAAAAAATTTATAGTGTAAAATAAAATCCCTGTCAAAAACTTATAAATTAAAACTACGCTTTAAGTGAATCTATCAAAAGACCAAGTGTGGTTTCAATAAATTTTTTCTCTTCTATATTAAAATTGTTGAGATACGATTTTCCTGTTATAGATAATAAATTAAAAAATCCTGTAAGTGTAAATATTGATGAATACATAAGAGTAGGTATCTCAATATCTAACCTAATACTTCCATCAACTTTTCCCATTTCAAATAGTTCTTGTATTTCTTCAAACATAAACTTATTGAAAGAAAAAAAATTTTCTTTAAAAGGTATCTCTAAGTCTGAATTTTTAGATTGTACAAGTCCAATCATTCCCATTAAAGCTAGTAAAGAAGGCTCCTTACAATAAAATTTATGAAATGCAGAATATGAAAATTTTAATTTTTCAAATCCAGTTTTACCTTTTGAACTTTCTATTTTAACACTATTCCAAAGTCTTTTATACCCTCTTAGTACAACAGCAAAAAATAAATCTTCTTTGCATGAAAAATACTTATATATAGTACGTTTTGTATATTCTACTTCTTTTGCTAGTTCATTCATAGAAGTGTTATCAAATCCATTAAGACAAAATAATTTTTCTGCTTTAACAATAATTTCATTTTCTTTTTGAATTTTTTCTTTATCTCTTCTTGATAATTCTGACATATAAAATACTCCTTTCTACTGATTCTATTGATAAAAAAATATACTGATGGTATACTTGTATAACGATAGTATACTTTTTAAAAATAAAGTTAATGTAAAGCACTATAATTTATTATAACTTTACTAATTAATTATATAGGTAAAATATAAAATAAGGGGGATTTATTTATGAAAATAAAAGAAAATGTATTGTTGTTAGATAGTACTCATGGTGCAAATTGTTTTATTGTGTTTGATGAAGAGATTACATTGATAGATACAGGACTTCCTTTTATGGGGAATAGTATAATTAAAGAATTAAAAACACTTGGGATTCAACTAACTGAGATTAAGCATATTTTACTGACTCATCATGATGTTGACCATATATCTAATATTAAGTTATTGAAAGAACATACAGGAGCAAAAGTGTGGGCTCATATGGAAGATATACCTTTTATTATAGGGAAGAAGGATAGACCTGGATTCAAAAAATTTATTGGAAAGACAATTTCAAAAAGAATTATTAAAGATGTAGAGCCTTATAGAAATAATATGCAAGTCGGGAATATAAAAATTATTCATACTCCTGGACATACACCAGGACATGTATGTATGCTTTTTGAAGATGTATTGTTTGCAGGAGATTTAGTTAAGAATAAGAAAGGAAATATAATCCCATATCCTAATCTGTGGAACTGGGATTCTGAAAAAATGATGAAATCTGTAAGTGAGATAGAAAATTTAAAATACAATTGGATATGTATGTCTCATGGGATTCCTTGTGCTAAACAATAAAAATAGTAAGTTATGATATATTTATTTAAATAACAACTATTGACTATATACAACGTTGGTGATAATATAATATCCAAGATAGAGTATAAGGTGGTGAATTTTTCTGATACGTACTTTAATTTTATATTATTTAAATATTAAGCCAACACATGGATATGAGATTCAAAAATTTTTACAGGTTTCTGGTGCAGATAGATGGACAAAAATACAATCAGGTTCAATCTACTATGCATTGACAAAGCTAGAAAAAGATGGGGCAGTCAGAGTTTTGAGAGAAGAAAAAACTGGTGCTAGAATTCGTAAGATTTATGAGATTACACAAAGTGGTAAAGTGGAGTTAAAGGAAGAACTACAAAAAGAATTACAGATGCCTATAGTTCCAGTAGGTTCAAATAAATTCCTGTTGTATAATATTTTAGATGTATTACCAAGAGATACTATACAAATCAATCTTGAAAAGCATATAAAGCATCTTATAGAGCAGAAAAAGTATTGGGAAAACTGGAAAGAAATTAAAAATATTGATAAAAAAAGTCTTCCAACAGAAAGAATTGCCTTTGATATGACAATAGATAATTTGAATTATCAAATACTATGGCATGAGGAAATACTCAATAATATTGATAAGTACATATCTGTTGGTTATGAAACACAGAACGTAATTAAATCTATAGATTTTTCAAATATAGAAGACGATTTTTTATTTGAAAATGAGGCAAAAAGTGAACTATTAGAGGTTCAAAAACTCAGAGATGAAATAATTAATAATCCAGACAAAGCTATCGAGAATATAGATAAAATAATACTAAAATTACAAAATAAAAAATAAGTTTATTTATAATAGCACGAGTCAAAGACTCGTGTTTTAAAAAAATAATATATACAACATTGGATATATAATATTGGTTAAAATATTAGGAGGTTTTATAAATGGAAAATGTACTATTAGAGATTGAAAAGTTATCTAAAAGATATAACAATAAGGAAGTTGTATCAGGAGAGAGTTTTAAAATACTAGAAGGAGATATTTTAGGTTTTATTGGACCAAATGGAGCAGGAAAAAGCACATCTATTAATATGTTTACTACAACTGTATCTCCAGATAGTGGAGATATATATTATAGGGGTAAAAGTATCAAAACTCAGCAAAATATCTTTAAAAGTGCTCTTGGTGTTGTACCACAAGAGCTGGCAATATATGAAGACCTAAGTGCATATGATAATGTTAAATTCTTTTGTTCATTGTATGGTTTTAGAGGAAATGAACTTAAATCTCGAACTAAAGAGGCTTTGGAGTTTGTCGAACTTTGGGGTAGACATAAAGAACTACCATCAAAATTTTCTGGAGGAATGAAACGTAGATTAAATATAGCTTGTGCAATTGCACATAGCCCTAAAATTCTCATTATGGATGAGCCAACAGTTGGAATTGACCCTCAATCGAGAAATAAAATTATGGAAGCAATTAAAACGATTAATAAGAATGGTACAACAGTTATTTATACTAGTCACTATATGGAGGAAATAGAAGCTTTATGTAATAGGATTGTTTTAATTGATAAAGGAGTAATTTTAGAAGACTTAGATAAAAGCTTATATAAAGATAAGTATTTAAAACTTGGTTGCAAGACACTGGAGGATATTTTTTTATATCTTACAGGTACAAATTTGAGAGATTTGGAGGAATAATAGATGAGATATTTTTTGCCATTGTTTAGATTAGGAATCAAGCGAACAAGTAAAGATTTTTTTATTTTATTTTATAATATTGTTTTTCCATTAATAATCATAATGTTATTAGGATATTTAACATCAAAGTCTTATGGAACAGAATTTACATCATATAACTATTATACTATTGTCACAATACCATTTTGTATTCTTATGGGAATCATTAGTGTTTCATATGCTGCACAAGATGAGAAAATTTCTAATACATCCTATCGTTATATGATTTCTCCTATTTCCATAAAAGAGTTAGTACTTTCAAAACTTTTCTCTTGTACAATTATACTTTCACTGTGTAATGTAATAACTTTAGTTATAATAAAAGGAGTTTTTCAGATAAGTTTTGGTGGAAATTTTTTAGCTATTATTTTTCTTTTAGTGTGTGAGTCAACTGTAGTATCAGCTATAGGTTTGTTTTTAGGTCTTGCATGCAAAAACTTAGATATACTACGTAATGTCATTAATATACCAATAGTAATTTTTGGTTTCTTAGGAGGTGTATTTTTTCCAGTTAGTTCATTAAATCCAGTTGTTTCATTAGTAATTAATATATCACCATTAACTTGGGTCAATAGGAGTATAGTTACTTGTATTTATGATGATAATTTACAACCCCTTTTTAATATATCATCTATATTTGTAATGACAAGTATTTTAATGACAGTACTTACAGTTAAATTATTTAAAAGGGAGGCCTTTATATAGTGAACTTACTAGGTATTTTTAATAATAATTTTAAAAGAAATATAAATAAAAAATCGGGTTTTTTAGTTATACTATTATTTCCAATAATTATAGTAATACTTGGAGTACTAGCAAATTACATAAGTAAACCATCTTTTAATATTGGGATTTTGAGTGAGTATAAAAATGAACAAGTTTTAAATAAATCTGAAAAGAAGATTTATACAGATATGGTTAAGACATTAAAAAGCACTCAAGGAATTGATGTTGAAATTGCAGACTTTAAAACAGTCAAAACTGATATTATAACTGGAAAATATTCTGCTGTTATATATTTCAATAAGGGTAATTTCAAACTGTATTCGATAAAAGATAAAAATACAAATAATATATTAGAGTATTTAATAGAATCATATAAAGAAGATTCAACACCTATAAATATAAATAAACTACAAGAAAATACCTTAGGTGTTTTGCAAAGAATAATTGCTTTTATTGTATTATTTTTAATGATAACATCTACTGTTACAGCATCAATGATTATTAAAGATAAAAATTCAGGTACATTTACAAGAATATTATATTCACCACAAAATATAAGAGGATATGTGTTAGGGAATATACTATATAACTTTGCAATCACATATTTTCAATATTTAGTTTCAATAACTATCATTAAATTGTTTAATATTGATATTAGTATCAGTTATATAAATTTACTTTTAATGGGTGTATGGATATCGGCTTTAGCAACTTCTTTTGGAACATTTGTATCTTCATTGTTTAATAAAGAGATGTATGCAAATTTATTTGCTACTGGTATATCTCTTATACTATCACTTATTGGTGGTTCATTTATTCCAATTGATAAAATGCCTACTATGTTGCAAAATATGAGTATCATAAGTCCAATACGATGGTTTATAAGTATTTCGACTTACATGGAAGATGGTAAAGGATGGTTTTCTAATATGAACTATATTTATATTTTAACATCAATAATAGTAGTTTTAGTTTTGTTAACTGTGGGATGTACTAAGAGAGTAAAGTATTTAAATAAAATTGAAGAAAAAATAAATAATTATAATTAAAATAAGAAAAAATATGAGTATAAGTAAACAATCACATTATCTTATTCATGTAATGTGATTGTTTATCTTAGATTATAAATATTATAATATATGTCTATAATACAGATTATTTTTTAGAATAACCATGTATCAGTATTAAAGCACATTTTTTGTATATCATCAATAAAACAACTTACATGGTATCCATCAGTAGCTGCATGATGTACTGTTATAGAAAGAGGGAGAAGTATTTTTTCATCTTTTTGATAATATTTGCCTGATTCAACTGTAGGGAAAAAATAATTTTCAAGACCATGATTATGTACAGTAAAGCTTTTAAAACTAATCCATGGAAGACATGAAACAGTATAGCAATTTTTTGGAGGATTAGGTTTTGCTAAAAAACCATAATTTTTTCCATATTGTTCAATATCATTTAAATAACTTTTATAGAATATTGAAAAATCTTTATTGTATTCTGTCCATATTGATGAAAAAGTTTTATTATCATCATGAAAAATTGCATAAAATGGAGTTAAAGTGTCCCAATATCCAAGTTCATTTTCATCATATGCAATCTTTAGTTCTTTATATCGATTTAAACAAGTTGTTACTATATATAGATATGCTGGATAAAATTTGATATTTCTCTTTTTTGTTTCATCAAGTAAACGAGTAATATCTATTTCTATAGTTAAATCAAATCCTACATTTGTCATCTTTGAAAAATAATAAAAATGTGTATATCGTTCCCAGTTTTGTAAGTCAATTTTATGGAATTGTTGTTTATTCATATAAAATCACCATATCCTTTATAAAATTTATTTGCTTATCAATATCGTCATCTGTAAGTACTAAAACAGGTGCTGATGTCTTCATACTATCAAACAAGAACATTATGTGTGTTGCAAGTGTCATAGAATTACATTTTTTAAATTCACCTTTAGATTGCCCATAATCAATTAACTTCGAAAGCATTGTAATGGCTGAATTATATCTTTTGTTCATATAATCACGCTGGTCTTTTTCTACAAAAGCAAATTCATGGATTGCAAAATCTAATCCAGAGTATTCACTTTGTATTTCTGACTTTTGTTGATTAAGAAAATACTCTAACATCTGCCTAGCTGATATATCTTCCTTGATACTTTCATCTAATAAATTTTTAGCATTATCTTTATGAGAATTTAACATATCAATAAAAATTTCTTTTGTTGAATTAAAATGTCTGTATAGACCACCACGACTTAAATTACATGCCTCACAAAGATCTTTCATAGTTACATTACTATAGCCTTTTTCAGAAAATAACTTTATTGAAATATCAATAATAAATTGTTTAGTTTGCATTCCTTTTGTTGCCATAGATTTTCCTCCTTTGCGACATAACTGTCGTTTTTAATTATAAGACACTTGTGTCGCTTTGTCAATTTAAATTTATATAGTATAAAACAGCCAGCAAATAAAATGGTTAGTAAATAAAATAACTCTAATTTATTTTTAAATTAAGGTGAAAGTTTATTAAAATAGTAATAATAATATTGACTTTTAAAACTTACGTATGTAATATATAAATTACTATCAATTATGTTATTTTAATATATATTTTTTTATGAGGATATTTAAAAACAATAAAATAATAAAAAATAGATAGTTGATGTATTTATGGGAGTATTTTGATTTTAAAGCTTACGTATGTAATATATTGAAGAATAAGGGGGTTTGTATGAAAAAAAAGATAAAAACAAAAAAATTATTAATCTTTGGTGCTTTAGTCTGTTTAGTTGTAGTTATTATTGGTATTACAACTAATTTTGTATTAAATGGATTTAATAAAATCAAGCCAGATGAAGTATTAAAACAGTATATGTCTCTCGCAAATGAAAGGCAATATGAAAAAATGTACAACCTATTAGACGAAAAAAGTAAACTAGAAAACAAAAAAGAAGATTTCATTTCTAGAAATAAAAAAATATACGAAGGAATTAGTGCACATAATATAAGTATTGATATTAAGGATATTAAAAAAGATGAAAAGGAAGGTACAAAAATAAATTATGATTCTAAAATAGACACTTTAGCAGGAGAAATCTCATTTTCAAATGAAGTATTATTGACTAAAGACAAACAAAAAAACTATAAAATAAGATGGCAGTCAAACGTTATATTTCCAGAACTTGAAAATGATAATAAGGTGCTAGTATCAACACTTAAAGCTAAAAGAGGAAATATTTTAGATAGAAATGGTGAAGTACTTGCTGGGAAAGGTCTTGCATCTGTTATAGGATTAGTGCCTAGAAAGATGAGTAATAATGTAGAAGACCTAAAAAAACTATCTGATTTACTAGATATACCAGTTGAGCAAATCCAAAAAAAATTAGATGCATCTTGGGTAAAAGAAAACTCAATGGTACCTATAAAAACTATTGAAAAAATAGAAGAAAATCCAGATGGCTCTGTAACAGAAAAAGATAAATTATTACAAGAATCACTACTTAGCATTTCAGGAGTTAAAATATCTAATACAGAGGTAAGAGCATATCCACTAGGTGAAAAAGCTGGCCATTTAACTGGGTATGTTCAAAATGTGAATGCAGAAATATTAAAAGAAAAAAAGGGAAAGAACTACAATGCTAATAGCATAATCGGTAAAATTGGTTTAGAAAGTCTATTGGAAGACAGAATACGTGGTATTGATGGGTGTGAGATTATTATAGCTGATAGATATGGAGATAAAAAAGAAACTTTAGCAATTGTTCCAAAGCAAGATGGGGAAGATGTCAAACTGACTATTGATTCAAAGCTACAGAGTAAATTATATGACCAGTTGAAAAATGATAAGGGTTGTGCAGTGGTTATGAATCCTAAAACAGGAGAGATTTTATCTCTTATAAGTAGTCCATCATACAATCCAAATGAATTTATACTAGGTATGTCAGAGGATAGATGGAAAAAACTCAATGAAAATGAAAATAAACCAATGTATAATAGATTTAAAGCCAGATTATGTCCAGGGTCTTCTTTTAAACCAGTTACTGCTGGTATTGGAATAACAACAGGAAAGATTAATCCTAATGAAAATTTTGGTCATAGTGGTCTTAGTTGGCAAAAAGATTCTAGTTGGGGAAGTTATAAGGTAACTACATTAAAGGATTATGGAAATACTGTAAATATGAAAAATGCATTGATTTATTCTGATAATATTTATTTTGCCAAAGCAGCATTAAAAATAGGTGAAGATGTATTATCAAAAGAACTGTTAAAACTAGGATTTGAAGAAGGTATACCATTTGAATTTGGATTAGCTTCTTCAAAATTTGGTACTGACAATAAATTTGATACAGAAATACAATTAGCAGATAGTGGGTATGGTCAAGGTAAAGTACTTGTAAATCCAGTACATATGGCATCAATATATTCAACTTTTGTCAATGATGGAAGTATGATAAAGCCTTATCTTGAATTTAAAGAAAATCCACAGGCTGAATTCTGGAAAAAAGATGTGTTTTCTAAAGAGTCTGTGAAAATTATACGTGATGACTTAATTCAAGTTATTGAAAATCCTAATGGAACAGGTCATGGTGCTAAAACTGAAGGAATTACTATTGCTGGAAAAACTGGTACAGCAGAAATTAAAGCATCAAAAGATGATACTACTGGAACAGAGCTTGGATGGTTTAATGCGTTTACAGTTGATGAAGATAGTGACAAACAGTATCTAGCATTAGCTATGGTTGAAGATGTGAAGCATCGTGGAGGAAGCCATTATGTTATACCTATTATAAAATCAGTATTTGAAGATTAATATGATGTATTTGGGATTTATATTTTTGACATCTTATTTTTAGATAAAAGTCAAATTAATAAAAGACTTCACTATATGATGAAGTCTTTTATTAGTTCAAAAAATAAAATAGTGGCAACAATTGAGGATGTGAGGGAGAGTTGCCACTATTTATATAGGGTATTATATTATGTTTTTAAGCTAGTTTTACTATCTTCTATGTTTATATAATAACCCTTGTATATGAATTTTATAGAGAGTTAATTTGAATATTGTGTGAAGTTTTTAAATCTTAAAGAAAATGTATTAAAAAGTATATTTGCATTAATTTGTCTTATATATTTTTTTATCATTTAAAATAGATAATGTTATTTTGGCTGCTGTGCTACCATTAGAATAATCTTTACTTTGAATGTTTGTTGCAAATAAATAAGCATTTCCATCTTTTTCTACATAACCTATAAACCAACCATTTACATCTTTTCCATTTATATTAGCAGTACCAGTTTTCCCATAAAGTGATACTCCAGCTTCTTTAGATATCAATAATGAATCTTTTACAGTTTTTATATTATCATCTCTAAATTCAAATTTATTTGTATAAAAATCTTTAAGTAAATTTACCTGTTCAATAGGTGAGATTTTCAAAGAAGATTCTAGCCAATAGTTTGATATCCCAGATGAAATATCACGATTTCCATAGTTAATTTTTTCTAGATAAGTTTGTATGTCTTTTATACCATTTTTTTTGTCTAAATCTTGAAAATACCAATTAACAGAGTTTTCCATAGCAGAAAATAAGTCGTGGTCTTTATTCCAAGAATCATTAGTGTGATACTTCCCATTCCAATGAATGTATGAATTATCTCTTGTTATTACACCATTTTCTAATCCCAACAAAGCACTATAAATTTTATAAGTGGAGTCTGGTGAAATTCTCGTCTTACTTTTTTCTTCATTGTAAATATGATACTGATTAGACTTTAAATCATACATTACAAAACTTCCATCAAAATCCTTAAAATACTGACTTAAATCTTCATATAAAGTTTGATTACTTGTAAGATTATATTTTTCATTGACATCTGCCATAATGGATAGTGTAGGGCTATTTCCAAATACAATTAAAGCTATTATTGTAAAAATTAAAATGCTTTTAAGTTTTAAAGTTTTTGACTCAATTTGGAAATCTCTTATCTTTAATATACGTCTTTTTATTTGATTTTTTGAACCACCGATATCTGAAGTAAGTGTGAGATTAGATGGTTTTGAGAGATTATCTATAAAATTTATTATGGTATGTCCATATTCTATGTAGCTATTTTCATCAAGTCTCTTTAAAACTGAAATATCACATGCAATCTCACGGTCTAATCTCATTTCTTTAAGTGCATACCAGACAAGAGGATTAAACCAATATAATATTTGGAAAAAACATATTATATAGTTTACTAAAATATCTTTGTTTTTAGAGTGTTGTAATTCATGAAGTAAAATATATCGTATGTCTTTTAAAGATAATTTGGATATAGATTCACTTGGTAATATAATGTGTGGTCTAAAGTATCCAAATGTAATAGGCGTATTTATAATAGAAGATTTACACAGTATAAAATCCTTATCTAAATCTATATTTTTTTTACAGTGCTTAAAAAGTGAAAGAATCTCTTCATCTTCTAAAATCTGTACTGATTTTTTTATATTTCTTATTTTAAAATTACAATGAACTGTAATAATTATCATGATTGTAATTCCAATTATCCATAATGTTAGCAATAAAATATTTAAATTATCAAAATTAAATTGATTCAAAGATACTGAAAAATCTTTTAATGCATTTGAATTATTAATTATATTGTCTGAAGAATCTTCTACAATCGAAGTATTTGCTGTACTATTTTCAATATGAGTAAAACTAGATATATAGCTAAATATATTTAAATGATTAATGTATTTAAGCGGAATAAATGGGATTATTAACATTATAAGTAATATAAACCCAATATTGTATTGATACATTGCAGAAATATGTTTTCTAAATATTTTTTTAGCAAGTAGGATTATAATAATTAAAAAAGATAAGGTTAGTGTGCTAAGTAAAAATCGCATAAAAAATGGAGCGTACATATTTACTTATCCTCCTTAGTTTTCCTTTTATCTAAAATATGTCTTAATTCCTCTATATCATCTTCTGATAATTTATCATTCTCTAAAAAATTTAGTACCATAGAGTTAAGAGTGCCATTATAAAAACGATTTAAAAAAGAACTACTTTCTGTAGCTACATACTCTTCTTCTTTAACAATTGGAGTATAAACAAAAACTCTGCTATTTTTTTCATATGTCAAAGCTCCCTTTTTAACCAAACGCAACAACATTGTCTGAATAGTCTTAGGACTCCATTTGCTTGTTTTTACTAGCTTTTCAATCACTTCATTCGTACTAATAGGAGCATATTTCCAGATAATTTTCATTACTTGATATTCTGCTTCTGAAATCTGTGGTAGTTTTTTCATAAGATACCTCCTTATACTTACATTTGTAATACATAAAGTATATTATCATTAGTTTGGTTTGTCAATTTTTTTAAATAGTTCATTTTCAGTCATCTAGAAAGTACATGTATTTAAATATAAATAGCATCAATTAAGCTTTAGAGGCATGAGTAATTAAGCTATATAGGTATGGTAAAAAAATAAAATTAAGGATTATATTGACAGTTAAAAAAACGGTTGATATACTTATTGTTGATATAACAACTAAAATGGAGGTATAAATTATGATAATTACAGTTATAAACGGAAGCCCTAGAAAAAATGGTGCAACATCAAAGGTTTTGAATCATTTATGCAAAGATATAAAAAGAATTAAACCAAATGTCAAAATCAATTTTTTTAATCTAAGTGAAGTCAATCCATCATATTGCATTGGTTGTTTAAATTGTTATAAAATAGGTAAGTGTATTAATCAAAATGATAAAGTAGAGTATATTCATGATATAATTACTAAGAGTGATGGCGTTATATTTGGTAGTCCAACTTATGGAAGTAGTGTAACTGGTCTTTTTAAGGTGTTTACAGATAGAGCTCATATGATGTTAGAGCGACTATTGTATCATAAACCATGTATAGCAGTTACAACATATGAAAATGCTCGTGGTTCAAAAGCTATTTCTTTTATGAAATCAATGGTTTTAGATTCAGGAGGTTATGTTTGTGGTCATTTATCTGTAAAGATTGGATTTAATCAAAATCCTATAGTTGAAAGAGTAGAGTCAAAGATACAAAAAGTATCTAAAAAATTTGTTTATTGTATAGAAGAAAAGAAAAATCCACCTGTGTTTTCTCAAATCTACGACTTTATTGCTATGAATATTATTTTAAAGCCAATGGCATTTAAAAATATTGAGCAATATAAAGGAATAATTGATAGATGGGAGGCGCAAGGTATTATTTAGATGGAGGTAATATGAGAGATTTTGAGAAATTATATGAAGTTACAAGTAAATTAATAAGTACTTCATTGAAAGTAAAAGAAGATTTAAAAAAAATGTTTAAGCAAAATGGATATGACATAACAACTGATCATTATGCTTTATTAAGATTTCTATGGGAACAAGATGGGATTTCTCAAATAGATTTGTGCGAAAAATCATGTAAGGATAAATCTAATACAACAAGAATTTTAGATGTTATGAAAAATAAAGGCTTGATTAAAAAATAGCTACGCACACTCGTGACTTTAGTCATGAGTTAGTAGCTAAAATAGTCAGCATATAGGGAAACTTATATGTAGAGATAGGATAGAACCTATCCAATACTACTTGAATTGCTGGAAACCCCTAAAGCTAACCAAACTAAAACATAAGGATGAAATAAACCTAAGTGTGAAAGTTACGAAAGTAGAAAAAATTGGTTAGATGGTATAAGGTTAAACCCTAAGTACTTTAAAATGGGCAATCAGCAGGTAAGCTCCGAATAGGAGAAACTTCAACGACTATTCCTCTTGAGGGAAGTACACTACAAGCTATCGGTAGTGGAAGTGGGTAGACCTTA
>NZ_JAGWCU010000013.1:0-94701 GCF_020657755.1 Clostridioides sp. ZZV15-6388
ATAAATGGTAATCATAAGGGTTAGGAACTAGCCTAATAGCTTGGAGATACTGATAACAATAGTTATCTTGACCAAGAAGCCACCACTTCAAACATTACCGTAGGTAGTTAAGTGGATGGTAGTTCACATAAGAGTAGGTATAGTATTAGAAAATAGAATTATTAATATTAATATTCCTTAAATCAAAAAAATATTACTGGACTGCTAAATTTCCAGTAATATTTTTACATGTATTTTAAAATGTTTAATTACCCATATTTTAAAAGCTAAGTTAAAACTTTTAACAATAAAACTATATAGTAAAATGTTGAAACAATACCAAAAGTTAGTTTTATCCACTCTATATTTTTACTTATAACAATTTTTTTATTTTCTATTACATCTACAAACTTTAAATTCTATTTATTAATCTGCTCTCTAAGCCATTCAGTTGCTACATCCAATTGTTTTTTCTCATCTTTTTCTTCAATTGTAGGTTTTATCCCTTTTTCATTGATATAATCTCCATTAGGTGTAAAGTATTGAGCAGTAGTTAATTTATATCCTGTTCCATCTTTCAACCTTACAACTGACTGTACCAGCCCTTTACCATAAGTCGTAGTCCCTACAGAAATACCTTCTTTATTATCAACAATTGCAGCTGTTAATATCTCAGCAGCAGAAGCACTTTCTCCATTGGTTAAAACTACTATTGGAAGTCCCAATTTTTCTTTATCAGATTTTAAGTATTCTGTATTTCCTTTATTGTCTTTAGTATATACTATAGTTCCTTCACCAATTAATTCATCAGCAACTTCTTTACATATATCCAACATACCTCCAGGATTGTTTCTAAGGTCTATTACTAATCCCTTAATATTTTTTTCTTTCAATCCTTTTAAAGCTTTGTCAAAATCAGTATATGTACTTGATATAAATTGGGTAATTTCTATATATCCTAAATCATTATCAATTACTTTACTTTCTATACTTTTCTCAACTATCTGTTCTGTTTTCAACTCAAAGCTTAGTTGTTTATCTTCTCTCAATACTACTAGCTCTACTTTTTTACCTTTTTTACCTTTCATCATACTCACAGCTTCATCCGAATTTTTATATGATACAGATTTTCCGTTGACTTTTATTAATTTATCTCCTGCTTTTACTCCTGCTTTTTCTGCTGGAGAATCTTTCATAGGAACTACTACTAGTCCTCCATCTTTTGATGCTCCTATATACATTCCTACACCAACATAAGAGCCCTCACTATCTTCTATTAGCTTTTCCATTTCATCTTTAGTGTAATAACCAGAATATTTGTCATTTGTTCCTAGAAATAACCCCTTTGATGCTCCATCCACTAAATCTTTATCAGAGACTTTTTTATAAAAATCTTGTTTTATAATAGATTCTAATCCTAACAACTTATCATATTTTTTATAGCCTTCATAGAGTTCTTTTGATACTACAACTTTGTTCCCTAATGTAAGTTGAAACGCTGATGTGGCCATAGCTGTTATAATTACTAAAATCATCCCTAAAAAAATAGCTTTCTTTTTTGAAATCACAAGATACATCTCCTTTTACATAAACTATTATATATTATATGACTAGCTGTTATTTTTATTACATTTACCCAAATATATTGCCTTATTACAATAAACTATACTAAAATTTATATTAGAATACAAATTCTGTTCACATTATAACATATTAAAGGAGAAATATTTTATGAAAAAAGAATTTAGAAAAAAAGTTATTGAACATAGAAAAAATAAAAGTGCTGAGTTTGTACTAAATAATTCAAATTTGATAACAGAAAAATTACTTCAAGTGGAGGATATAAAAAACGCAACTAATATAATGCTTTATCTAGATTTTAATAATGAAGTTAACACAGATAATTTAATCAAAAAGCTTTTATCTCTAAAGAAAATAGTCTCAAGCCCTATTACAATAAAAGAAAATCATACATTAATTCCTACTCAAATAACAGATTTAGATAATGGACTAAAAATTGGTGCATATGGAATAAGGGAACCTAACGAAAAATCACCTACAATTGATATTAAATCTTTAGATGTTGTAATTGTTCCAGCTGTTGCATATGACATACATTGCTATAGATTAGGATATGGTGGAGGATTTTATGATAGATTTTTAGAGAACTTAAGAAAAGACGCAATAACTATAGGAATAGCATTTGACTTTCAGGTATTTGATTCTATTCCAAAAGAAACTCATGATGCACAATTAAACTATATAGTTACTGAAACCAGAATTCTTACACCAAATAATTAACACTCTCAATACTATTAATATAACACTCTGTTTAATATTTAATTTTTATATTATTCAATGAATATTTTAAGTCATGGCTTTTACATCAATAAAGCCTCGACATGATTTATTTACATTAATAAAAACCATGACTTTATTTTACTATACAAATAAATAGTTATCTAATTACAAAATATATATTTATTTAGTAGAATTCAATTCTATTCTATCTGGAAGTTCACTTATATTTGTTTCAACCACTATGTATGGAAGAGAATCCTCCTTATCCTTATACTTTATCTTAACTCTCAAAACTTCTTTTCCTTCTTCACTTACACTTTCTATGTTATCCATCTCAATACCATATTTATTATTTCCCCTAGTTACTATGATGTATATTTTATTATCAATTTTAGCTGCTAATGCCCTTTCTTCATTTGTGTATTTGTCCATAACATCTAGTATCTTTTCTGGTATTGAATTCCTTTGCAATACTGTATAATCTATTGGCTTAGTTTTTTCTATAAACATACTTGGTATGAATATAAACCCTCCTATCACAAATATAAGAGCTATAACTCCATAAATTATACCTTTAATATTAAACTTTACATCCAATTTTATCACTCCTTCCATCTATTTAAATATATGATTCATAATTTTGTCTTAGACTTTAAATTATCAATAATAAAGTGTTTATTATAGTTACCCTTAAATATGAAATAATAAAAAAAGGATTTTATGACAAATAAATTATAAAATAAAAAAGAGTTATATAAAAACAATTTAATTGTTTTTATATAACTCTCTATTTTACAGTTCTAAATTATTTATTTACCATTAACTCCTTCTTGATAGCCAGATGTTTTTGTAATCTGTCTATAAAGAACACAAACCAGTATTATGACGCCCATATATCCGGTATATGGATATAAGATACCAACCAGCTTATCAAATGGTAAGAATCCACCTATAAGACCTAATATAGCTGTTATTACTGTTATTAATTTAAATTTAGGATGATTATCATCTACAAATCTATTAGTTACTGACCATAATAAAGGTACAGCTGTTGTATATATTCCTAATATAAGAACTACTGAGAATAAAACTCCAACTACTGGTGAAATCTTATCAGCTAAGAATAATGAAGGTATTGCTTTTGAATATAAGTTTCCTACATCAGAAAGCATTGCTAAGTTCATCATTATAGCTGCTGCCATAAGTGCTACCCCACCTAGTATACCACCGCAAACAGCTTCTTTTTTATTAGCAGCACTTGCTCCTAATCCTGTTAAGAACGCCATGACAACGATTGTATTATAAGTAGTGTATATTACACCAGATAGATATGCGTTTGGAACTGGTCTAGATACCTCTACAGTTTTAAGAATCTCTCCTGCTTGAGATAAATTACCTATATTACTGCTTAAACTTATAGCTCCAACTAAAAGTGTAAATATTATTATTACAGGTCCTATTCCACCTAGTATCTTTGATAATTTATCAAGACCTAATGAAACAGTTAATAATGCTACTACTGCCATACCTATTCTACCTACAAATGGATTTAATCCATAGTATTCAGTTAAAGTTGCTCCCGCTCCTGAAATCATTACTACGAAAACACCAAATAAGAATAAAGGTCCAAACCACTCAAAGAATATTCCTAAATACTTACCACAATAAACACGATAAATTTTGATAGGTTCCTTAAGTTGAAGTTCTTTACCTTTTGACATTACTGAAGCACCCATCCATGAGAATAATACCATTGAAATTATCCCACCAATAATACCTGCAAACCCATAAAAAGTGAAGAATTGCATTATTTCTTGTCCTGTTGCAAATCCAGAACCGATTACTGTTGCTACATAAGCTCCTGCGAAACTGATGACTGTTTTAACATTTACTTTTTCTGACATATCTCAGTTACCTCCCCACGTGAAATTTTTTCATCTGCTTAATTACTTCGATAAACTACTTACAATTTCCTTTAACATAAAATCCATGATAACTGTTTTAAAACTTTTTGTATAATAACTTAAAACTTATAATATACTTTTTATACAGTATACCTCCCTTCATACAATTCTTTAAATTATTTTTGTTTAAGTAGTTATTATATGTATAAAATTAATTTCCCTATAAACTATATATTAGTCATATTTTTCTGAATAGTCAATATATATTTGAATATTTTCTCTATTTTTGTAAAAATTTGAATATTTGGTTAGGTTTTTGATAAATTGATATAGTGTATAAAAAAGAGAGATATAAATTCATATAATGCTTTATATCTCTCTTATACACATATTATATTATTAACAAACATGCATAATTTATATTTCTTACATTCTTTTTGCAAGAATAGCTTCTTTTACAGCTTTTACTATATCATCACAAGTTAATTCATATTTTTTTAACAATTCATTTGGAGCACCAGATTCTCCAAATGAATCTTTAATCCCAACTTTTTTTACAATAGTTGGATAAGATTCTCCAACTGTCTCACTCACAGCAGAACCTAAACCTCCAATTATACTATGTTCTTCTACAGTTACAATAGTATTAGTTTCTTTTGCTGCTTTTAATATTAAATCCTTATCTATAGGTTTTATTGTGGACATATTTATGACTCTGGCACTAATGCCTTCTTCTTGCAATTTTTCTTGTGCCATTATAGCATCATTCACCATAATCCCACAAGCTATAATTGTGACATCATTGCCATCTCTTAGTACTACACCTTTTCCTATTTCAAAATGATAATCCTCATCAAATAAAACTGGAACTGAACTTCTTCCTAATCTAACATAAACAGGTCCATTGTATTTAGCTATTTCAAAAATCATCTTCTCTGTCTCTACTCCATCAGCTGGAACAAGAACTGTCATATTTGGTATAGCTCTCATTATTGCAATATCCTCTACACTTTCATGAGATGCTCCATCTTCTCCAACAGTAAGTCCTGCATGAGTAGCACAAATTTTTACATTTAACTTTGGATAACAAACTGAATTTCTTATAATCTCAAAGGCTCTCCCTGTAGCGAACATAGCAAAAGTACTAGCAAAAGGTATTTTTCCAGCAGTTGATAATCCGCAAGCAGCACCTATTAGATTTTGTTCGGCTATACCCATATTAAAAAATCTATCTGGAAATGCTTCATAAAAATCATGTGTCTTTGTAGACTTTGATAAATCTGCATCTAATACTACAACATTGTCATTTATTTGACCTAATTTTACTAAAGCTTTACCATATGCTTCTCTTGTTGCCATTTTATTCATTGTCAGCACCTCCTAATTCAAGTAAGGCTTGTTCTAGTTCTGCATCATTTGGAGCTGTCCCATGCCATCCTGCTTGATTTTCCATAAAAGATATTCCTTTACCTTTTATAGTCTTTGCAATTATCATTGTAGGCTTTTTAACTGTTGATTTAGCTATATCAAGAGCAGCAAATATTTGGTCAAAATCATGACCATCTATTTCAATTACATTCCATCCAAAAGCCTTAAATTTATCAACGATTGAACCTAAGTTCATTACACTTTCTATGTTTCCATCTATCTGAAGTCCATTATTGTCTAAAAAAGCAATTAAATTATCAAGCTTATAATGTGCAGCACTCATAGCAGCTTCCCAAACTATACCTTCTTGAACTTCTCCATCACCAAGTAAAGTGTATACATTCCATGGTGCATTATCTAATTTTGATGCCATAGCCATCCCACATGCAGCCGAAAAACCTTGCCCTAAAGAACCTGTGGATATCTCCACGCCAGGTGTTCCTTTCATATCTGGATGTCCTTGTAACATTCTTCCTATTTTCCTCAGTCCATTTAATTCTTCCTTATCAAAATAACCTTTTTCAGCCAATGTTGCATATAATGCTGGTGCAGCATGTCCTTTTGATAATACAAATCTATCTCTATCCTCCATTTTAGGTTTTGAAGAATCCACATTCATTTCATCAAAGTATAACGCAGTAAGTATTTCAACTACTGATAATGACCCTCCTGGATGTCCAGATTTGGCTCTATGTATCATAGAGACTATATCTCTTCTTATGATACGCGCAATCTCATTTAATCCCTTATGGTCTCTCATGTAATTACCTCCCTTGAGTTTGTAATTTTATATCAATTCCATCTTATTATATCACTTTTATGCTATTTTTTTGCGTTATTTTTGATTTTATTAGCTTAGGCCACTAAAATTAAACTCTATGAAATATTTTTAAAGAAAAAAGGGATTGTCTAACAAAAGACAAACCCCTCTTTAAAAAGTAAACAATCCTAAACTTATTTGAAGCCCATCATCTACTTTTATCATCATATTTTCATCTAGACAACCAATTTTTTCCCTCAGTCTCTTTTTATCAATAGTTCTGATTTGTTCTAAAAGAATCACTGAGTCTTTATTAAGACCATATTCATTGGAACTTATCTCTACATGAGTAGGTAATTTGGCTTTATTAATCTGAGATGTTATAGCTGATACTATAACTGTAGGACTATATTTATTACCTACATCATTTTGTATTATCAGAACAGGCCTAACTCCTCCCTGTTCTGAACCAACAACTGGACTTAAATCAGCGTAATATAAATCACCACGCTTTATTTCACAATTAGTACTCACCTTGGGCAATCTTCCCTTCATTTTTATCATCAGAAGATACTTCGTCAACTGTCATGCCTAGTTCAGCTAATGACAGATTAATTTGACCCATTTCTCTATAACCCGTTTTCATAGATTCTTTAATATGAATTCTCTTTTTCTGAGTTATATAGAACTGAAAAGCAGCTTTTGCAAAATCTTCTCTGTTACTGTTCTCCATCTGAACAATACTATCAACTTCAGAAATCAGAGAGTCTGGTAAAGTAACTTCTATTTTTTCTTTACTCTTATCGTACACAAAATCGCCTCCCAGATTATAATATCATGGTTTTATTTTAGCAAATAACTGTTTATTTGTACAAGCTCATTATTTTCCATATAAACACGGTCAACTCTTCTTGATATCATGCATAACACTTCATAGTTTATAGTTCCTAAGTCTTTGGCTATACGTTCAGCTGTAACTTCACCTTCTCCAAATAGTATAACCTCATCTCCAACTTTTATGTCTATATCTTTGTCAATTCTAACCATTATTTGATCCATACAAATTCTACCAACCACATCAAATACTTCTCCTTTAATAAGAACTTTTGGATTCTTTTGAATTCTAGTGAATCCATCCGCATATCCTATTGGAATTGTAGCTATTGTTTCCATACTAGTAGTTGTATATTTTAGTCCATAACTTATTCCTACACCTGGTTCAACTTGTTTTATATGTCCGATTTTTGATTTTAATTTCATGGCTGGTTTTAGTTCTAGTCTTTCTTTAAATACATCATCAGATGGATAATGACCATATAATATTATTCCTGCTCTTACCATATTTAATCTTAAATCAGGGCAATCCATAATAGCTGCACTATTTGATACATGCTTTATAGCTATTTCTACACCAGCTTCATCTAACTTATCAGACATAAATTTATAATTATTAGCTTGTTTATAAGTGTACTCTTTACTTACTTCATCAGCTGTAGCAAAATGAGTAAACATACCTTCTAAATTTATATATTCTAATTTATTTAATTTTACTATATCCTGTACTGACTCTTCATTAGGTTGGAAACCTATTCTAGTCATTCCTGAGTCTATTTTAATATGAACACAGGCTTTTTCTCCTAAAGATTTTGCAATTTCGTTTATCTTTTGTGCTGTTTCTAAAGAATAAACTGTCATAGTTATTTTATTTTTTATAGAATCTTCAAAAGCTTCATCTGGAGTATATCCTAAGTTCAAAATAGGAAGTGTTATACCATTTTGTCTAAGCTCAATTCCTTCAGCAGTTCTTGCTACTGCTAAATAATCTACTTTTTCCTTTTGTAATAATTTTGCAACTTCTACTGCACCATGTCCATATGCATCAGCTTTTATTACTCCACAAACTTTAATATCTTCTTCTAATAAATTTTTAATATTTTTTAAGTTAAATCTTAAGTTATCTAGATTTATCTCTGCCCATGTAGGCACTGTTATTTTTTGCATTTCTTTAGTCCCCCTTAGTTTCTGTATTCAAAATCTCTGTATTTTACTGTAAATCTTGGCACTCCTTCATTATCTAATACTTCCATCTTTTCAGGGTTCTTTGTGTCAGCATTTACATATAATACTTGCTTATTAAAATATTTATTATCCCCAGGAATAAAAGTCTCCAAAACCAAGTTTCCTTTGGATAACTTTATTTTCATCTCTTCGTTTTGAAGATAATTTTTTATAAAGTCTCCTATAAAAAGATATTGATTATTTTTTCCTGTATTAGGCAATTCCACTATATCACTGATATTTGGATTTTTAACTAATATTTTATCACCTTGATACTCTATACTTTTCCCCTTTAAGTGTTTTGGGGAAATTACTTCTAATTTATAGTTATCAGTTTTTTTATAAGTATGAATTAAAACATAATTGTGTGGGCTCTTATTTCCAACTACTTCTACTTCAGCTTTACAACTGTAAGAATTCATATCAGAAATCTGCTTTTGAAAATCTTTGTATACTTCTTCTTTTGTGGACTGTCGTTTTTGGCATCCTATTACAATTATAACCAGTGCCAAGAACATAATACATACTATAGTCCACTTTTTTCTCACATCACACCTCCTACTTTAGTCTATTCATTATATAAAGCTTTTATTATATCATATCTACAAATTATACCTTTAAGTTTATTGTCATCATCTACTACAGGAACTCTGTTTATTGATTTTTTAATCATTATATTAGCCACATCGTCAAACTTATCATCTTCATGAACTTTTATTATGTCCTTAGACATCAATTCTCCGACTTTATAAGCTGCTACTTGCTTTATGTCTTTTTCTACCTTTTTTAAATCATCTAAAAAAATCAGCCCTTGTAATAAATTTATATATAGAGGTGCTTCTATATATTTTTCTTTTTTAAGAATGTCTGTTTCAGAAATTATTCCAACAACTTTATTTTCTGAATCTACAACTGGCAATCCTCCTATTTTCTCCGCAATTAGCATATTAGCTACATCTGCTATACTATCATCTTGTTTTGCTACTATTACATCTGTTGTCATTATTTCTTTTGCTGTTTTATCCATCATAATGTAATCACTCCTTAGTCCTTAATTATAGTTATCGCATTTGCTATAGCATAATCTTTTGAATGTGATATTGAAACTTTTATTTCTAAAACATTATAATCTATGCACATTTTTGCCAGATTATTATAAGTTTTTACTATTGGTTTTCCCATTTCATTTCTGATAACCTCTATATCTTTAAAGTTAAACATTCTGATTCCTGTACCCATAGATTTACTTATAGCTTCCTTAGCTGCAAAATTACCAGCTATACTTTCTGCCTTAAAATTTTTAGAATTAAAATATTCAATTTCTTTATCTGTAAATATTTTCTTTAAAAACCGATTATTTTTTTCTACAGCTTTTTTTATTCTGTCAATTTCAACTATGTCTACTCCAATATCAAATATATCCATTTTTCCTCCAGAAAATTTATAATAGCTCTTTTCATTTAATAATGAATTTATAAATTTACTATTGATAATACCTATTATTGTTTAGTTTATGTTACTTATCCCAATTTAATAATCATTATAATAAAATTGTAACTTTTAAAATTATTTATAATAAATAATCTATGTAAATCTATTATATTATTTATTATACTACACAACTAAGCAAATTTTTTAAATTTTATAAAAATTTTATATAGATTTCTTATATGAATATTTTTTCACTTCTATATAATCTATCTAAACCTTCTTTATCTTATTAATTGCAACATAATTTTGCAGTAAATTCAAACACTTTGTGAATTTACTGTCACTACACTTCCACTATATTTTATACTCTATTTTTTGTTATTTTATTAACACCAAAATTATAAAAAAAGTCATTTTGACCAAAAATAATTTTAGTAAAAATGACTTTTCATGTTTTATATTAAATTATTAAATCCATTCAGCAGATTCTGTCAATATGACAGTTTTATTTTGGTCTACATTAACAAATCCTTCTGATATTTTTGCTTCTTTAAAATTTCCATCTTTTTTTATCTTCAAAGTTCCTACAGGTATGCCTGAAACAAACGGTATATGACCTTTCAATACCCCTTTGTCTCCCTTTGTAGTTCTAACTACTATCATTTCAACTTCTCCATCATAAAACGTATCATTTGGAGTTACAACTTTCAATGAAAATTCACTAGCCATGACTACATACTTCCCTTCGCTTTTTTAACAGCATCTTCTATTGTACCTACAAACAGGAATGCTGACTCTGGTAAGTCATCATGTTTACCTTCAAGTATCTCTTTGAATCCTCTTACAGTTTCTTTAACAGGAACATATTGACCTGGGTTTCCTGTAAATTGCTCTGCAACTGTAAACGATTGAGATAAGAATCTTTGTATTTTTCTAGCACGTGCAACTATTAACTTATCTTCATCAGATAATTCATCCATACCAAGTATGGCAATTATATCTTGTAGTTCTTTATATCTTTGAAGTATTGATTGAACTCCTCTGGCTACTTCATAATGTTCTTTTCCTACTATACTAGGGTCAAGAATTCTTGATGTAGATTCAAGAGGGTCAACCGCTGGGTATATACCAAGTGATGATATTTGTCTAGATAAAACTGTTTTTGCATCTAAGTGAGAGAATGTTGTAGCTGGTGCTGGGTCAGTTAAGTCATCTGCTGGTACATATACTGCTTGAACAGATGTTATTGAACCTTTCTTAGTTGATGTTATTCTCTCTTGAAGTGCACCCATTTCAGTAGCTAATGTTGGTTGGTAACCAACGGCTGATGGCATACGTCCTAGAAGTGCTGAAACTTCTGAACCAGCTTGTGTGAAACGGAATATATTATCAACGAAAAGTAAAACGTCTTGTCCTTGCTCATCTCTAAAATGTTCTGCCATTGTAAGTCCAGTTAAAGCAACTCTCATTCTTGCTCCAGGTGGCTCGTTCATCTGACCAAATACTAGAGCTGTCTTGTTTATAACTCCAGACTCACTCATTTCTCCATAAAGGTCATTACCTTCTCTTGTTCTTTCTCCTACACCTGAGAATACAGAAATACCACCATGTTGCTTGGCAATATTGTTTATAAGTTCTTGTATTAAAACTGTTTTTCCTACTCCTGCTCCTCCAAATAGACCTATTTTTCCACCTTTTAGATATGGTGCTAGCAAGTCAACTACCTTAATACCTGTTTCTAGTATTTCAGCTGTAGTTTCTAGTTCGTCATATGCTGGTGCTGGTCTATGTATAGGTAACTTAGGCGCAGACTTTGGAGCTGGCTTTCCATCAACTGGTTTTCCAAGAACATTGAATATTCTACCTAGAGTTTCATCTCCAACAGGAACACTTATTGGTCCTCCTGTATCTACAACTTCCATACCTCTTACAAGTCCATCTGTTGCACTCATAGAGATACATCTTACTGTATCATCACCTATATGTTGAGCAACTTCTGCAACTATTTCTTTATCTCCTAACTTTATTACTAACGCATTTAATAAGTTAGGTAGGCTTTGTTCATTATCAAACTTAACATCTAGTACAGCTCCTACAATCTGTACTATTTCACCTACATTTGCCATTTCCTAACCTCCCTATTTTAGAGCTTCAACTCCACCAACTATCTCTGTTATTTCTTGAGTTACAGCTGACTGTCTTGCTCTGTTATAACTTAACTCTAAATTAGATAGCATTTCATTCGCATTATCTGTGGCTGATTCCATCGCAGTTCTTCTAGCTCCTTGCTCTGATGCAAAAGATTCTAAAATCCCACCATATATTGTACCTGATACAAACTGAGGCACAATATAACTTAAGACGGCTTCTGCTGATGGTATATATTGTACTTTCGATTTATTTTGTTTTTCTTCTTTTATTACAATGGCTTGGTCATCTGTATCTTTTTCAAACACCAATGGAAGCAATTTTAAAACTTCAACTTCTTGTAATAAAGCTGATTTAAATTTTGTATAAGCTATATAAACTTCATCTACTTCACCTTTTTTATACAGGTCAATAACAGTTTGTGAAATTTCTATCGCTTCTTCATATCCACAAGCTTCAACACTATTTATATCTTTTGCTATATTGTAATTTCTCTTAGAAAAAAACTCGTGAGCCTTCTTTCCTACTGTGATAACTGTTTCTTTTTTTCCTTCCATGTGAGATACAGATTCCTTTAATACATTGGAATTGTATCCACCTGCAAGACCTCTATCTCCAGCTACTACTATATAGCATTTATTTTTTACTTCTCTTACTTTTAAAAATTCATTTCTAACTCCACGTGTTGTTTGGGCAATATCCTTTACTGTATCGTACAAAGTATTAAAGTATTCCCTTGAATCTTCAGCTTTTTCTTTTGCTTTTCTAAGCTTAGAAGATGCAACAAGTTCCATTGCTTTAGTTATTTGTTTTGTACTTTCAACACTACCCATACGTGTTTTAATCGCTTTAATTCCAGCTCCTGCCAATTAATTTACCTCCTTTTTTAAAAAGGATTATACTTCAACAACAAACTTTTCTTTAAATTCATTTATTGCATCTGTTAAATCATGAGTGAAGTCTTCTCCATCTAATATTTTTCTTGATATTTCTGGATAATTATTATCTACAAATGCATACAATTCTGATTCAAATCTAGCTATATTATCTATTGGAATATCTTCCAAATGATTATTTATAACAGCATATATTATCATAACTTGATTTTCAACTTTTATTGGTTGATGCTCACCTTGTTTTAGTATCTCAACGATTCTTTCACCTTGAGCAAGTCTCTTTTTAGTATCTTCATCTAAGTCAGAACCAAATTGTGAGAATGCTGCAAGCTCTCTATATTGTGAATATGCAAGTTTTAATGTACCTGCAACTTTTTTCATTGCCTTAATTTGCGCAGAACCACCAACCCTTGATACTGATATACCAGGGTCAACTGCTGGTCTTACACCTGAATAGAATAATTCTGGTTGTAAGTATATTTGACCATCTGTTATAGATATAACATTTGTTGGTATATACGCAGAAACGTCTCCAGCTTGAGTTTCTATTATAGGTAAGGCAGTCATTGAGCCTCCTCCTAATTCATCAGATAACTTAGCTGCTCTTTCAAGTAATCTTGAATGTAAGTAGAATACATCTCCAGGATATGCCTCACGTCCTGGTGGTCTTCTAAGTAATAATGACATTTCTCTATATGCAACGGCTTGTTTACTTAAATCATCATATACTATAAGCACATGTTTTCCATTGTACATAAACTCTTCACCCATAGCTGCTCCAGCGTATGGTGCTATATATTGAAGTGGTGCTGATTCAGATGCTGTTGCTGAAACTATTATTGTATAGTCTAAAGCTCCACCTTTTTCTAATGAACTAACTAATTGAGCTATAGTAGAACGTTTTTGCCCAATTGCTACATATATACAGATAACATCTTTTCCTTTTTGATTTAATATAGTGTCAACAACTATAGATGTTTTACCAGTTTGTCTGTCACCTATTATTAACTCTCTCTGACCTCTACCAATTGGTATCATTGAATCTATTGATTTTATACCTGTTTGTAATGGCTCATAAACAGATCTTCTATCTATTATACCAGGTGCTTCAGATTCAACTGGTCTAGTTTTTGTACAAGCTACAGGTCCTTTTCCATCTATTGGCTGACCTAGAGAGTTTACAACTCTACCTATTAAAGCTTCTCCAACTGGAACTTCAACTATTCTTCCAGTTCTCTTAACTATATCGCCTTCTTTTATTCCACTGTCATCTCCAAGTATAACAGCTCCAACTACTTCTTCTTCTAAGTTAAGTGCCATACCATATACTTCACCTGGGAACTCTAGTAACTCACCAGACATAGCTTTTTCTAATCCATATACACTAGCTATACCATCCCCAACTGTTAAAACACTACCTGTATCTGTCAATTCAACTTTATTCTCATAATTCTTTATTTGCTGTTTAATTATAGAACTTATTTCTTCAGGTTTTAAGTTCATGGGTTCACCGCCATTCTTAAGATATTACTTCAGATAGCTTTTCTTTCATCTTATCTAGACGAGTTTTTACAGTGCCATCTATTTGCTCATTTCCAATTCTAACTAGAACTCCCCCTAGTATAGTCTTGTCAACTACATTTTCTATAGTAACATTTTTGTTGTATTTGTTTGAAAGTTTAATTTCAAGTTCTTTAATATCTGTTTCACTCATTGGAATCGCACTTATTGCAACACCATCAGTTATATTATTTTTCTTATTTAATAAGTCTTTATAAGCTAACTCTATGTCTTCCAAAAACGCTATTCTGTCTTTATCTACTAAAACTTTTAAGAAGTTTTTTATGTTAGAACTTACTTCCTTATCAAAAATGATTTCTACCAAGTTTTTCTTTTCTGATTTTGAAACTAATGGTGATTTTAAAACTTTGTAGAAATCTTTGCTAACTTTAGTCATCATATCTACTACTTTTTCTAATTCTTTAAATAATATATCAGTTGAATTTTCTTCTTCTCCTAATTGAAATAGGGCTTCGGCATATCTATTTGCTACTACGTTTATCATTTAGCCTCCCCTACCTCTTTTATAAAGTTTTCTATCAATTCTTCATGTTTAGATTTATCTAAATCTTTTTCAATAACTTTAGATGCCGCAAGTAGTGCTATATTTGATATATCACTTTTAATTTCATTCATAACCTTTTGTTTTTCTTGTTCTATATCTTTGCTTGCTTTATCTTTTATATCAAGAGCATCTTGTTTTGCAGTACTTATTATGTCATCTGATTTTTTCTCTGCTCTTATAGTTGCTTGTTTTATGATTTCTTGACCTTCATCTTTAGCAAAATTGATTTTTGACTCATATTCTTTTTTTAGCGCCAATCCTTCAGTTTTTGCTTTTTCGCCTTCTGCTAAGTCATTTTTAATATCATTTTCTCTTGATTGGATTATATTTAAAACTGGCTTAAATAAAAGCTTTCTTAGAAGTAAAAATATTATAAAAGTATTAACAATTTGGAATACAAATTCCCATGTTATACCTACTAGTGCTTTTTCCATAATTATCCTCCTTTCCATAAATCATAACTACTTATAATCACGAGATGATAAAATTCATCTCATGATTATAAGTTTGAGATGATTTATCTATAAAACCTATCTCAAAATATTTAAGGACTAAATCTACATTCCTAAGTATTTGAAGAATGGATTTACGAATAGAAGTATTATTGATACAACCAAGCCATATATTGCTGAAGACTCTGCTATAGCAACACCTAGTAATAAAGTTGAAGTTATATCACCTTTAGCTTCTGGTTGATTTCCTACTGCTTCTGCTGCCTTACCTGCTGCTACACCTTGACCAATTCCTGCACCTATACCTGTTGCAACTGCTATTCCTGCTCCTATTGCTGATGCTGCCGCTACTATTGCTGTTTCCATAATTATTTCCTCCTTAAAATTTAAATTGTTTTTTATTTTTTATCTTAATATAAGTTGATTTCTTAATCTAATTCCCCTGCACTTGATATAAACACCATTGTTAGCATTATGAATATATATGCTTGTAACAATCCTGCAAATAAATCGAAGTACAAGTGTAATGGAACTGGTATTAATATCTGTCCAATCGGTATTGATAATCCTGGTATTAGACTAGATATAAAACCTAAAAGTTGATAAAATAGACCCATTATAATTGTTCCACCTAAAATATTTCCAAATGGACGGAAACTTAATGATATTGGTCTAGCTAACTCACCTATAATATTAATTGGTAACATTATGGCAAGTGGTTGAGCCAATTCTTTAAAGTATGATACTCCTTTAAATTTAACTCCTGCAAAATAAATCATAAAAAATGTAATCATTGCCCATGCAGCAGTTGTATCTAGGTCAGTTGTTGGTGATCTTAATCCAAGTAATGGGCTTAAATTTGAGCACGCGAAAAATAAAAACAAACTTCCTATGTATGGTATCATATATGGCATTCTTTTTACTGTGTTTTTACCCATAACATTTGTAACCATTTTAGCAAGACCACCTATTGCAAATTCCAAAAATATTTGAACTTTACTAGTTGGAACTTTTTTCAAATTTCTAGTTAAAAAATAAGATGCTATCGCTAAAAAGGCCATTATTCCCCAACTCACTAGTATTGTTTCACTAATTTTAAAGTTTCCTATGAGATAATAATGCGCTTGACTCATACTTACGCCTCCTTCCTCTTTAATTTATTTATAAAGTTTTTTGATAATATGACAAACTTTGTACTCAATAATCCTAGTGCTGTTCCGATTATATTTAAATGTGGAACCTTAGCTGAAGCAAATAGAACAACTGCCATTATAAATAGCCTAATGGTATATTGTGCTGATGCATAAGCTTGTGCTTTTCCAGCTGGCAATGACACTGTTTTTTCTAGTGATATTGCTAATAATCTAAAATTTAACATAGCTATTATAGAGCCAAATATAAGTCCTAAAAATACTGGCTTACTTAATGTTGATGTTATCAACATTAGCACAATTAAAATTACATCAAATATTACTATACCCTTTGTTACTGACCTTACTTGGTTAAGTAATTTTATATCCAATATATCACTTCCTTCGTGTATATACTATTAGAGTTTTATAAACACCACTAAAAGCACCTCCAACCCCTAACAGTAAAAATATTATTGTTAGAACTGGACTTGTATTTAATTTACTATCTAAAAATTTTCCTAAGAAAGTACATCCTAATATTGATATTACAATCATCAATCCTATTTGACTTATTAAACTAAACAGCTTTGCAATTTCCATATGTGTATTTTTTTTACTCATAAATAGTATCCCTCATTATTACAAAATAAATAACATGTAATTAATCTATATAATAAATTTATTTAATTATAAAATATATCTTACTACTAATCTGATTATTTTTCAAACACTTTCTTTTAATCATTTCATGAGCATGTATTTCAGTGTCAAATTTTATCATTTATTGTCACCCTAAAATTATTCACTAAAAAATTTATCTACTAGAATTTTATAAGTTCTATTCCTGCTTCTTTTAACAATTCTGTAGACATATCATCTGGATAATCACCTTCATAAACAATTTTCAATATGCCTGCATTTATGCACATTTTTGCACACAAAACACAAGGTCTTGTAGTAACATATAAAGTTGCTCCAGCTACACTAATACCATTATGAGCTGCTTGTATTATAGCATTTTGCTCAGCATGCAATGCCCTACACAGTTCATGTCTTTCTCCTGAAGGAATATTTAGTTCCTGTCTTTTACATCCAATATTTTCACAATGTTCAAGATTTCTTGGGGAACCATTATATCCAGTTGTTAGAATTTGTTTATCTCTTACAATAACAGCTCCGACTTGTCTCCTAATACAAGTTGAACGCTTTTTTACCACTTCTGCAATTTCCATAAAGTATTCATCCCATGATGGTCTCATAATTTACTTTTCTCCTCTTTGTTTATGTACTGGTCTCATATATATTTATTAGATTTCTTCCTAAATAAATACTTATTTTTATATTATATACACATGTCAATTGAATGTCCAATAAAAAAAGAGCATTTTTACCATTTAAATTTTAAATACCCGTTATATGCTCTCCTTAATCTATTAAATTTATTATATCACCTTAATGAAATATTAATAGTCTTATTTATTATAAATTAATTTATTGGATAGATTCCATTTTTTAATATGGCTTCTAAAACCCCTCCAGCTATACATCTAGCTTTATCTGATATCGTAAAAGCATTCTTAACTTCCTCTTTTCTAGGGTCTATGTCTAATATTTTTAAATTTTTATTTACTTTCGCTCCATCTTTTAGTAATCCTCTAAGAACTCCAGATATTGTTGCTCTAACTTCATATTTTTTTCCATAATCATTAATATAACAAAGTAAATCACCCTTTTCAACTATATCGCCTATCTTACATACATTTTCCATTATTCCACTATGTTCTGAGTGCATTACTCTTTCTTTGGAAATCCCTTTTATTGCACCTGGTATTCCTGTATTTTTTTCAGCTCTACCACTAGTTATTATTCTTCCTAGATTATGACCTCTCATTGTCTCTATGACCACATCAACATCTTTTCCTGCACAAAATCCAGGTCCCAAAGCTATTGTAAGTGGAGCCATATCTTTAGTTGTACCCAAATTTTTTTTGGCTAATATTCCGTCAATCAAAACAACTGGATTTATCTTAGATAATTTTTCCCCTTTTGGGTCTACAATAAGTGCTACTTTACCTTGAGATAACGTTTTTTCGATTTCGTCTTCGTTTTTACAAAGTTTACACTCTATACCTTCAATAGTAACTTCTTTTTCATAGACAGCCTCACAAAAAGAAACCTGTCTTCGTATAGCTAAAGGCTCCTCTATTTCTAATGCAACCACTTTAAAACCACTATTATGTAATTTATATATAACTGCTGTTGCTAAATCTCCAGCTCCTCTTACTACTATACAATTTGTCATGTATTATCACTCCCAATAATATCATTAATATTTTAATTTAAACTCAATTAATACATATCAATTTAATCGTAAGCAACTAACATGCCATATTTTAAATTATTAATAAGTTATAAACTCGTGTAAAATAGCCATTCTTTTTTAATTGGTAAAAGCTTTTTATTCTCAATTCGAGAAATTTATCAATTCAAGAATTCTTATTCTGAGAAAATACATATAAAAAGGAACTTCCTTATATTAAATAATTTTTACTATATAAGAAAGTTCCCAATAAATATTTATAGTTATTAATTTTTATTTAGTTCCAAATAATCTGTCTCCAGCATCACCAAGCCCAGGAATTATATATCCATGTTCATTTAATTTTTCATCAATTGATGCAACATATATATCAACATCATCATGATATTTTTGTACTTCTTGTATTCCTTCTGGAGCAGCTACTAAATTAGCTAATTTTATACTTTTAGCTCCTTTAGATTTAAGTAAATCTATTGCCGCAACAGCAGAACCTCCTGTAGCAAGCATAGGGTCAACTACTATTATATCTCTTTCTCCTATGTCTTGAGGAAGTTTACAATAATATTCAACTGGTTTTAATGTTTCTGGGTCTCTATATAATCCTACATGACCAACTTTTGCTGCTGGCATTAAACTTACTAATCCATCTACCATTCCAAGCCCTGCTCTTAAAATTGGAATTATAGCTAATTTTTTACCTGCAACAACTTTAGATGATGTTTTTTGAATAGGCGTCTCTATTTCTATATCTTTTAATGGTATATCTTTTGTTATTTCGTATCCCATTAACATTGCAATTTCAGTTAAAAGTTCTCTGAAATCCTTAGAACCAGTATTTTTATCTCTCATTAAAGTTAATTTATGTTGTATTAATGGATGGTTTGTCTCTACCACTTTACTCATTTTGATAATTCCTCCTGATAAAACTGTAATTTTTATTATTTATTATGTTTTTCTTCTATTGCTTTAATCATATTTACTCTTCTAGCATGTCTATCACCTTCAAAATCTGTGCTAATCCAAGCCTCAACTATTTCAAGTGCTAAACCTTTACCTAAAACTCTTTCACCTAATGACAACATATTTGCGTCATTATGTGCTTTTGACATTTTTGCAGAAAATACATCTGACACAACTGCACATCTTATTCCAGGAACTTTATTGGCAGCTAGAGATATACCTATCCCTGTACCACAGCATAATATTCCATAATCTACCTCTTTATCTATAACTGCATTTGCAACTATTTCTCCATAAGCAGGATAATCAACAGAATCTGTAGCATTATTAGTTCCATAATCTACACATTCAATACCTTTTCCTTCTAAATAGTTTATTATCTCTTTTTTTAAATTATATCCTCCATGGTCACAGCCTAATCCTATTTTCATTTCTTTATCCTCCATTTTATATATTTTTTACTATTTTGTTGACAGAATATATTATTTCTTTCATAGTATCTCTATAAGTATCCAAACTTCCACCAAATGGGTCAGATATATCTGACTCATCCTGATTTGCGAACCCTTTAAAAGTATACACTTTTTCTTTGCATTTTGGAACTGCTTGGACTAAAATTTCTTTATGAGATTTAGTCATTGTTAGTATAATATCTGATTTATCTATTAAATCTTTAGTGATTACTCTACTTTTATGCTTTGATAAATCTATTCCAAGTTCTTTTAAAGCTTCTATAGAGTTTTTAGAAGCATCCATACCATTCACTGTAGATATACCTGCTGAAGATATACAATATTCTTCAATATTTTTTCCAGACTCTTCAATAACTTTCTTTAATATAACTTCAGCCATGGGACTTCTACAAGTATTTCCTGTGCATACAATAAGTATATTCATATTTCACAACTCCCTTTTAAGCTTTTATTACTTTATATCCTGCTGACTTAAGTAATCTATTCATAATTGCTTGTCCAACACCACTCTTAGGAAATTCCTCTGAATATATGACATCTATACCTTTTTTATCCATTTCTATTAGAGCATCAAACAAATTACTTGCTACTTCCTCAAGAGTACTTCCCAAATCTATTACTTCTCCATTATAAAACTCTTTATTTCTACTAATACACATTACACCTGTTTTTAGACCTTTTTCTTTATTAGATTTTATCATATCATTAATCTTTGTTGCTACACTTTCTCTTTTTCCAGATATAATATATACATCTGCATTTGGTGAATAATGCTTGTATTTCATTCCTGGAGCCTTGGCTTTTTGATTATCTTCTTTTTTACTTAATGATGGGTCAAGCCTTACTTCGCCAAGAAGTTCTTCTAAAACTTCTTTAGTTATACTTCCAGGTCTTAATATCATAGGAATCTCACCTGTAAGGTCTAATACAGTCGATTCCAATCCAAAGTTACTATCTCCTCCTAAAACTATTCCATCAACTCTTCCATTCATTTCTTCATATACATGTTTCGCTTTTGTTGGAGATGGTCTCCCTGATATATTTGCAGAAGGAGCTGCAATAGGTACACCTGCTTCTTTTATTATTGCCCTGGCAATAATATGAGAAGGCATTCTTATTGCAACTGTATCAAGCCCTCCACTAGTTCTATATGGAATTATATTTTTTTTATTTAGTATTATGGTTATAGGCCCTGGCCAAAGCTTTTCCATAACAAGCTTAGCTTTATTACTTATATCTTTAGCTAAATCACAAACTTCTTCTTTTTCATAAATATGGACTATAAGTGGATTATCACTAGGTCTTCCTTTAGCTTCATAAATCTTCTTTACTGCATTTTCATCTAATGCATTTGCACCTAATCCATATACTGTCTCAGTTGGAAAAATAACCGTTTTACCTTCTCTAAGAAGTTTTGCTTGTATTTTTATTTCCTCATAATCAATATTATTTATATCAATATTACTTATAATAGTCTTCATCTTTCGTATGCCTGCTTTCATTTTAATTTTAGATATAGTTTACAATTATTGTACCTAACAAAAAACCAACTATACAATACACACTTTTTGAGTGTGGAAAAATTTCTTCCAATACAACATACATCATTGTACCTCCTGCTGTAGCAAGAAACACACCTATAAGAGAAGTAAATACTCCTCCAAAATAAACACCTAAAAAACTTCCTAGACCCATAGGTAATCCAGCTATTATTGTAAATAAAATAACTTTACTCATCCTCATTTTATTACATACCAGACCCAATGCCATAGCTAACCCTTCTGGTATATTATGTAGACCTATTACTATAGCAAGAGTGATACCTAAACTTTCAGTTGACATAAAAGAAGAACCAATAGCTAATCCTTCTGGTAAATTATGTAGTAATATACTTATGAATATAAGATATCCAGATGCCATGCTTCCAGATACATCCAATCTTGTTTTTATGTACATAGTTATGAGAGCTCCAACAAATGTAAATATAACTGTATTGATTACTCCCATTTTATCCATAGATTCTTTCATCAAATCAAATACTACTACAGCCAACATTATCCCGCCAGACAATCCCATAAAGAAATTTAGGTATTTATCAACTTCTCTTTTGAAGATAGCTGATATGACTCCCCCTAATCCTGTCCCTATAACACCTGCCAAAAGTCCAATCATCGTTACTTTTAGTATCATATAACCCTCCTGTACTTGTATATAACAATTATATACAGTAGAATATGATAACATGACCTAAAATGCAAAATAGCTGTTTCAAAATAGAAAATAATTTCTAGAAAGAAACAGCTCTTTTAAAACATTCCTTATATTGCAGTCATTTTTTCTGTTTGGTCAACAGTAATTAAAGCGTCTATCATTTCATCTATATCCCCATCTAAGAATGCATCTAGCTTATATAAAGTTAAATTTATTCTATGGTCACTTATTCTACCTTGAGGGAAATTATATGTTCTTATTCTTTCTGATCTGTCACCAGTTCCGACTTGGCTTTTTCTTTCTGCTGCTATATCTTTGTGTTGTTCTGCCAATGCTTTATCGTAAAGTCTAGCTTTTAATATTTTTAAAGCTTGCTCTTTATTTTTTAATTGTGATTTTCCATCTTGGCAAGATACTACTTCACCTGTAGGTATGTGTGTTACCCTAACAGCAGAGTCAGTAGTATTGACACTTTGCCCTCCATTACCTGAAGAACGGAAAACGTCTATTCTTAAGTCATTTGGATTTATGTCAACTTCTACATCTTCAACTTCTGGTAATACTGCAACAGTAGAAGTTGATGTGTGTATTCTTCCACCAGATTCAGTTGATGGTATCCTTTGAACTCTATGAACTCCAGACTCATACTTTAATCTTGAGTAAGCTCCTTTACCTTTTATCATAAAAGATACTTCTTTATATCCACCCACTCCAGTATCACTAGCACTTAATAATTCTATTTTCCATCTTCTTCTCTCAGCATATCTCGAATACATTCTAAATAAATCACCTGCAAATAGAGCTGCTTCATCTCCTCCAGCTCCACCTCTAATTTCAACTATAACGTTCTTATCATCGTTAGGGTCTTTAGGTAATAGTAGTATTTTTATTTCTTCTTCTATTGGAGTTACTTTTTCTTCCATTTCAGATAACTCCATTTTTGCTAATTCTCTTAACTCTTCGTCTGACTCTTCTTGTAAAATTTCTTTTGATTCCTTTATACTATCTAAAACACTTTTATACTCTCTGTATTTCATGACAATAGGCTCTAAGTCAGCATGTTCTTTTATATACTTTTGCCAAACTTTTTGATCATTTATTACATCAGGATCACCTATTTTTTCACTTAAGTCTTTATATGTATCTTCCAATACCTCTAATTTTTTTAACATACTTTCACCTCGATTAAATGTAACATATCAATTGTTGATTATATCATATATTGTAGCCTATAACAACTCTATCAATGCCTTGTATATCCTTCTTTGTATATATTTGTTTATATCCATTACTTTTCATAATATTAATTACATCTTCAGCTTGATTATGACCAACTTCATATGCTAATATTCCACATTCATTTAAATATTTCTTTCCTTGTTCTGTTATTTTTCTATAAAAATCCAATCCATCTTCTCCACCCTCAAGCGCATTATATGGCTCATAATCCTTAACTTGTGTGTGTAATGTTTCTATATCTTGCTTTTTTATATATGGTGGATTTGAAACTATAATATCAAATTTTATATTACTATCATTTAATGCTGTAAATAAATCTGATTTGATGTACTCTATTTTTTCATCAACTTCATTTATAATAGCATTTTTCTTTCCTATTTCTAGAGCTATTTCTGATATATCAAAAGATGTCACATTGGAATTTTCAATGTATTTTGCTAAACTAACTGTAATAGCACCTGAACCAGTACCTATATCTAGTATGCTTACATTTTTTCTATCTTTACATATTTCAATTATTTCTTCTACTAAAGTTTCTGTATCTGGTCTTGGGATTAATACTCCTTCCTTAACAAAGAAATCTAGCCCCATAAACTCTCTCTTTTCAACTATATATGCTATTGGTCTTCCATTTATTCTTTCTTCTGCAAAACCTATAAATTTTGTTTTCTGTTCTTCATCTAATTCCTTATTTAGATTTAAGTGAATATACAATCTATCAACATCACCTAATGCTTTTTGTAATAACAATTCTGTATCTAGTCTTGGAGTATCACTTATATCTTTAAATTCCTCTGAATATTTAATAATTATATCTTTTATCGTCATAATAAATACCCTTTTCTTTAATCTACTACTGCCTTTAATGCTTCTAAAGCTACTTCTAACTGCTCATCATCAGGCTCTTTAGTTGTAAAGTATTGCAACATCATACCTGGATATGCAATAATCTTAGTGAATCCATTGTCATATCTTCCAAGAATTCTAATTACTTCATAAGATAATCCTGCTACTATAGGAACACATATGATTCTCATAAATATCCTAAGTATTGGATTTGGCCAACCAAAAAATGCAAACAATATTATTGATACAGCCATAACTATAAATAAAAAATTTGTACCACATCTAGGATGAAGCCTTTTAAATTTTCTAGCATTTTCTACTGTAAGTTCCAAATTATTTTCATAACAATATATAGATTTATGCTCTGCACCATGATATTGAAATACTCTTTCTATATCCTTACTTCTAGAAATTAATACTATATATGCAAATAATATAACTATCCTTATAATACCTTCTATTAAATTGAGCATAAAATCACTAGGTATTACCTTAGAAAAGGCCCCTCCTACTAGTGTAGGTATAAAAATAAATAAACCAGCAGAAAGTATCATCGCTACAACCAAGGAAAATACTATAAGTATATCATTTGCCTTGTCTTTAAAAATCTTCTTCATAAATAAATCAAATTTATCCTCTTCAGCTTCTTCCATAAAGAACTCTGAAGAAAAGTTCAAACTCTTTATTCCTTGAATCATTGTATCTATCATAACAAAAGAACCTCTAATAAAAGGTATCTTATCTATATTCTTATCTCTTACCCAACTTTTTATTCTATCTTCTTTTAAGGCTATTTCTCCGTCACTTTTTCTAACAGCTACAGCTCTTTTATCTTTTGATTGCATCATTACGCCTTCAATAACAGCTTGACCACCTACAGATTGTTTTCCCATCCACTCACCTCATTCAATTGCATTTTAAATACTTGATTTAACATATTTATTATTATAATACAAAAAGACAATTTAAAGTAGAATATGAATCTTTTTTTGTAATAAAATAGGAGTTGGCTTCCTCCAACTCCATTTTTATAAAAATTAGTCCATTTTGAATCTTTTTTTGAATTTGTCGATTCTTCCACCTTTTTCTATGTTCTTTTGTTTTCCTGTATAGAATGGATGGCACTCTGAACATATTTCAACTTTTATTTCGTCCTTAGTTGAACCAGCAACAAATGTGTTCCCACAAGCACAACGCACTTCAACTGGATTGTATTTTGGTTGTATTTCCTTTTGCATTATAGTCACCTCTTCTCTTTATTTAAAAAAATTAATTATATTAACTTTCTTTTTACATTATCAACTACATTATTATAGCACAACTTATTATGCCATTCAAGTGATTTTTCTATTACTTTATATAATCTATTTTTACAATTATTCCTTGATTTTACAAACTCTTTATCGATTTTACAAATTCTTTATTGTCTTTAGTCCTTTTTATAAGTTCAATGACTTTATCTGTAATTTCCATCACTGAATTATTACTCATTTCTCTTCTTAATCTCCAAAGAGCTGTTTTTTCTTCATCATCAAGCAATAAGTCATCTCTTCTTGTCCCAGACTTATAAATATCAATTGCAGGGAATATCCTTTTTTCAGCTAATTTTCTATCTAAGTGTAATTCCATATTTCCTGTACCTTTAAATTCCTCGAAAATTACATCATCCATTCTAGAGCCAGTTTCAACTAGTGCTGTTCCTAGTATTGTCAAAGAACCACCTTGTCTTATATTTCTGGCAGCTCCAAAGAATTTTTTAGGTCCATGAAGTGCACCAGGGTCAATACCTCCAGATAAAGTTCTACCTGTAGGAGATATTGTAAGGTTATATGCTCTTGCAAGTCTAGTTATACTGTCTAGTAAGATTACTACATCTTTACCGTGTTCAACTAGTCTTTGAGCTCTATTTAATACCATTTCTGCAACCTTAACATGATGACTTGATACTTGGTCAAAAGTAGAATATATAACATCTCCTTCAATAGATTCCTTCATATCAGTAACTTCCTCTGGTCTTTCATCTATAAGAAGGACTATAAGTTCAACATTTGGATGGTTTTTAGCTATACTGTTTGCGACACTTTTTAAAAGAATTGTTTTCCCAGCTTTTGGAGGTGCAACTATCAATCCTCTTTGTCCTTTACCTATAGGAGAAATTAAATCTATAATTCTTGTAGCTATCTCATTTCTATTTGTTTCCAGTGTAAGTCGTTCTTCTGGAAAGATTGGTGTCAATGTCTCAAATGCATTTCTTTGTATAGCTGTATCAGGGTTCTCATCATTTATCTTTTGAACATATAAAAGTGCTCTAAACTTTTCTCCACTTTTTGGATGTCTAGTTATACCCTTAATCTTATCTCCTGTTTTCATATTAAATCTTCTTATTTGAGATGGTGAAACATATACATCTCCTTCAGTAGATAAATAATTTGAGCCTCTTAAAAAACCAAATCCATCTGGTAAAATCTCAAGTACACCGACTACTTCATCTTCCTTTGATGTGTTGAATTCATCTACTATCTTAGATTCATCTACTTGTTTAGGCATATAATAGTTTTTATTATTATTTCTGACCATTCTATTACATGTATTTGATGCCTTATTGTAATCATTTGTATTTGATGTCTTATTATAATCATTTTTTTGGTTTCTGTTATCTTGGCTTTGGGAAATATTCTGATTATCTATTTCTTTTTTGTTATATGATTTGGCAGGGCTCTTATATTCAACTTCTTTTTCTATGCTTTCGTTCTCTATATTTTCTTTTCTATTTTTCATGTCTTCTTTTATATTTTCATTTTTATCTTTAATTTCTTCATTTGCTTTTATCTCATTTGTTTTTATTTCATTCTTGCTCTTAGAATTTATAATCTCAATTAGCTCATTTTTCTTATATGTAGTAATTGATTTTATTTTTAATTCTTTTGCTATTTCTCGTAGTTCAACTAATGTTTTACTACCCAATCCTTCTAATACTTTATCATCTAAAATCAAAAAAATCCTCCTCATCTATATATTCATTTATATATATACTTTTTTTGGAAATTGAAGGCATGAAAAAGAAAAGTTTTATTCAAACAGTTAAGTCTAATAATATCACTATTTATACATTATGGTCAATAAATAAAATTTAAAACATTATTATCCATTATATTTATTATATCTCAAGTCCAATCTTAGCACGCTTCTATAAATTTATCACTATATTTATATCTTATAATAATATTTTCCCTTAAAATATGCAACTGTTATAAAAATTATTTTTTATCTTTATAAATTCTAAAAACCATATATAACTAGAATTCTGTAAATTTTTGACTACATCAAGTTATATATGGTTTTTATATTTATGTACACCACAGTAGTTATTTATTTCTATAACATAGCTGCAATCATACTTAAAACAGCTGTTATACTTGTTAATACAAGAACACCCACAATCCCAACAGCTATTATTCTATTAATCTTTTTTTGACTTGATTTTGCCACACTACATCACCTTTCCTAATTATTTTTGAATTTCGAGCTCCTTAATTTCGCAAATCTTATCTGAATCTATTTCTTCATTTGTATTATTGTATAGCACATTGACATCTTTATCAAATTCATTACAAACATGTCTTAAATACTTAATAAAATCTTCCTTAAGGTCTTCTTTCTTTAGAGCAAAATCGACAGTCGCTTCTAAAAATCCTAATTTATCACCAACATCATATCTCTTACCCTCAAAGTTATATGCATACATGGCTTCTTTTTTAGACAATACTTTTAAAGCATCTGTAAGTTGTACTTCTCCACCTTTACCTGGTGGTAAATCCTTAAGTATATCAAATATCTCAGGAGTTATTATATACCTACCCAAAATAGCTATATTTGAAGGTGCCTTTCCTGATTCTGGTTTTTCTACCATATCTTTTACTTTATAAACCCTGCCCTCTATATTTTTAGCTTCTATTATACCATATTTATTAGTATCTTCTGGATTCACTTTTTGCACACCTAATATTGTAGTTCTATACTCTTCATATGCGTCTGTTAATTGTTTTAAACAAGGCACATCATTGTCTACAATGTCATCTCCTAGCATTACAGCAAAAGGTTCATCACCTATAAAGTGTCTAGCACAATAAATCGCATCTCCCAGTCCTTTTGGCTCTTTCTGTCTTATATAATGTATATTAATCATGTTAGATATGTTTTGTACTATTTCTAACAACTCTTTTTTACCTTTTTTTTCTAAATCAAGTTCTAATTCTACAGATTTATCAAAGTGGTCTTCAATAGATTTTTTATTTCTGCCTGTTATTATTAGTATTTCCTCTATTCCTGAAGCTACAGCCTCTTCTATTATGTATTGTAGAGTTGGTTTATCAACTATTGGTAACATTTCTTTTGGTTGTGCCTTTGTCGCTGGCAAAAATCTAGTACCTAAGCCTGCTGCTGGTATTACAGCTTTTTTAACTTTAACTTGCATAGAATCATCTCCCACTAATTAATAGATAAAAAGTCCTATTATAAAATAGGACTTTAAACTTTTAGTATATTTTAACATTAATTCAATATATTTTCCATGTGGATTATAATAAATCTTTTATAATAGCTTTTCAAGTTCTGCTACCAAGCTGTCAAATTTTTTGATTGTATTTTCTATAGGTTTTGTATTAGTTAAATTTATCCCACTTCCTTTTAATAAGTCTATTGGATAATCTGAGCTTCCTTTTTTAAGAAAATTTATATAATTATCTGAGCCATTTTTTAGTATATCTTGGGCGAAACTCACTCCTGCACTACAACCTGTAGCATATTTATAGACATAAAAACTATTATAAAAATGTGGGATTCTTGCCCATCCGACCTTAGATAATTGGTCTAATTCATAGTTTTGCCCATAATACTTCTTAAGAAGTTGTCCCCAAGCATCGTTTAACACTAATGCATTTACACTTTTTCCTTTTTCTACTAATTCATGTATAGTTTTTTCAAATTCAGCATACATAGTTTGTGTATAAAGAGTATCCTTTATTAAGTCTAGATATTGTGTTATATAATAGGCTTTCTCTCCATTACTTTTAGATTCTCTTATAAGCATCTCATAAAGCAATGCCTCATTAGTAGTAGACGCAACTTCATGAGTAAATATAGATGGATTTGAATTAAAATAATTTTGATTCTTAGAACTTAAATATTCATATACAGCATGACCTAATTCATGTGATAAAGTTGAAACTGAGCCTAATGAATTATTATAATTTAAAAGTATATATGGATGATTTTCATAGACAGATAAGCAATATCCACCACTTACTTTATTTTCATGTGAATAAACATCTATCCATTTTTCATTAAACGCTTTGTATACCACATCATTGTATTCTTTTCCCAAAGGTGATAATGCTGAATATACTATACTTTGTGCCTTTTCATAGTTGATATTACTATCAACAGCTTTAACTATAGGTACAGACATATCATATGAGTGAACCTTATCCAACTTTAAGACTTTTTTTCTTAAGTCTATATATTTGTGTAAACTATCCATATTACTGTTTACAGTTCTTATTAAATTATTGTATACTTTTTCATCTACATTATCAGATTCTAAATACATTTCTAAAGACGACTCATAACCTCTTTCCTGAGAATAAAATATATTCTTTTTAACTTGGCCAGTAATCAAGCCCGCAATTGTATTTATATTATCATTATAAGTAATGAGTTCATCTTGATAAGCTTTTTTTCTATTTTCTCTATCTGGAGATTCCAATTCACTTGCATATTGAGCTGGTGTCAGATTAGTTTTTCTATCCATATTTCTAAATAATTCATATACTTGACTTGGAAGACTACTTATTGAAGACACTTTACTTAGAATATCTTCTGATTTATCATCCAAATAATGTACTTTATTTCTTCTTATATCTCTTAAATATACACCATATTTTCTATTTATATTTTTATTTGAAATAATCTTCTTATAATCTCTATTTGATAATTTTAATATCTCTAACTCTAAATCTGAGCAAATCCCCATATAGTCTCCATAAGATTTACCCATACTATCACTCATATCTAAATATTTATATGAATTTTTATTAGTATCTTGTTTTAATTTTACATAGGCAGAAAGTTTATTTAATCTTATATCAAGTTTCTCTTTGATATCTAACGCAAAAGACAAATGCGTTGGTGACTTTGTAACTTTACCTATGTAATTTTTAAGTTCTTTTGTATCTTTATTAAAACTCTTAAGTTCTTTTTTCCATTGGTCATCACTTTTAAATAGAGACTGTAAATTCCAACATGTTTTTTCATAATCTATTTCTTGTTTTTTTTCAGCATCATCTTCAGTATCATTATTCATGACAGTAATTGCTCTATCATTATTTTCTTGATATCCTTGGTCAGCTTTTATACTTATTATTAACATGCAAAAAATAGAGATAAATAAAGGTATTATTGCTTTGCACAATTTCCTATTCATAAAAAGCCATCCTTTCAATAAGTTTACTTAATAATAGGATGGCTTTTTTTAGATATATTATTCAATTATTCATACTATATAAATAAATATCGAATTAATAGTTATCCACATAATAATCAACATATTCACAGGCTTTACTTGCTTAGAAATTTAGTTATTTCAACATGAATCTCTTTTGATAATAGCTTTTATTTTTTCTTTTTTTACATTTTATTAACATTTATGCCATACTTATCAACAAATTTTGTTGATTTATACGTTTTTTTTGTTAATAACTTTACTTTTTTCAAAAGTCTATTAACATATTATACACAAGTTATCCACATATTATACACAGAAATTTATAAATTTTATTTTGTACATATTTTTGTAACTAGAACAGTCATGTCATCTTCGATTTGTAACGCTTGTAACTCCAATGCTCTATCTAATATTAAATTTGAAATTTCCTTTGGATTAGTAGTTTCTATGTTTTTTAAGAAATATATTAACCAATTATCGCCTAAATTGTTATTTCTTCCTGCATCTACAATTCCATCAGAAACCATTATAACATAGTCACCTTCCTTAACTTTTACATTTTTTCTATCAATCTTTACATCTGATAATATACCAACAGGTAAAGATGATGATGATATTAAATCAACTTCTCCATCCTCTCTTTTTATATAGGTAGAACATGCTCCCATCTTTATAGTTTCTAAACAACCTCGTTTTAAATCTAAAATACCTAAATCGAGAGTTGAAAACATTTCTTCTGAAGACTTTAATAACAACATATTATTTATAGTATCTATGACTATTTCATCTTTAATCTTTGCATCTATCATTTTTTCTAGTATATCAATAGTAGCAGAAGACTCTTCATAAGCTTTTTTACCCTTTCCCATACCGTCGCTTATAGCCATCATATATTTACCATCATTTATCTCCATATATGTGTAATTATCTCCACAAAGGATATGTCCATCCCTAGACATTGCTGAAACTTCTGTAACAGCCTTATATTTTTGAGACTTAACAAATGTTGCTTTACATTTACCTCCTAAACAGTGACATCCTATTTTTCTAACAGACATATTCTCTCCTACTAGGTCTGAAATTATATCTACAATTTTATTTTCACACATGCAACCATCGTTACAAGTCTTCTTTTCTATTGATATTTCAAATTCGCTGTTACTCTTTGTTAAGTAACTTACTTTATCAACAGTTATATCATATCTCTCTAATTGTTCATATATATTTTTTTCTTTCTCTATATCCAACATTATATCGCCCTCTAAGTCCTGAGACAGCGATTTAATTGATTTTGAAATACTTCTTATCTGGTTTGCTATTAATTTTCTACTTTCTGAAAACTTCACACTCCAATCATAATCTAATACAAACATTTTATAATAGTGATTTGATATTTTCACTATTGATTCTGGCTTCATACATTCCTTTCTAAAATTTTTAGGTATATCGTTTACACTTAATTCTCCTTTCTCTTCAATTTTTTCAAGAATATTATATATCATAGTGTATGTATGATTAAATCTTGATTCCCAACACATTCTTCTCATACTACAACTTTTACATTCATCATTATGAATCATATCTATTACATTCGCTATGTCTCTTTGGTCTAACACTTTATCCTTTTCTCTTATCTTATCAAATGTATCTGCAAGGTCATCATAAGTTTTATATATACTATTTAATCGACTATTCGTTAAGTTTTTGCTTCTCATAATATAATCGTATACAATTTCATTTGAAGCTACATTACTTTTTATTAATTTTTCAATCTTATTGAATAATCTTTCTGGCAACACAAGCACTATCAAACACCCTAACAATATATCTCTTAGTTGCATCATGTTTGAAGTAATACCAGAAGTATATAGGTATATTATTGTCCAACTTAGAATATATCCTAATATACAGAAATATTTGTTTATCTTATTAAATGCACCACTTATTAATCCTGAAAAAGAATATATACCCATATAAATAGCTGATGTCATATTATTTAAAATAGATGCCACACCAATAATTACACCACTAGATGCTCCCATAGTAGCTCCACCTACTATTGAGGTCAGTAATATCAATACAGTTGACAAAATGGTCCTTATCGATATTCCAAACAAAGATATATCTCCTATCCCCATTATACTAAAGGTTAGCAGTAAACTTATTGATATGGCTTCTTCTGTCCGTACAGACATCCTATTGTTGACATTGGCCATTAAACCTATACCATAAGAAAATACATATATAGATATAAACATTATTATTGCTTCTACACCTGCAACAAGCAGATTATATACACACCTATCTGAAAAGAAAGCTTGTCCCATGGAAATTGGAAGTAATACTACTGCACCTATAAACGCCATTTTGGCAATTGAATCTAATAGTTTTAGTTTCTTATTTAATGCCATAAATATTGTAAGGCACACAGCATATTTTGCTACATTTCCAAAATCATTGAATGATAACAATATTCCTATTAATGTTGATATAAATACAGGTATCTTATACTTATCAATCTTTGATGCACATATAAAAAAGGCAATTCCTAAAGGAGCTACAGAGTCTACTATAATAGACCTACTAAGTAAAAATCCCATTACGGCGAATGCCGCCGTAGTAAAATCAATATATCCGCTTATTAATTTTATGACATTTGGTTTTACAGTTTTGTTCTTTACAACTGCTACACTTCTTTGCATAAAAAAACCTCCTCTTTTGTTTATATTAAGAATTGTAACAAAGAGGAGTAATTTTTTTTGTCATAATCGGTTCCAAATATCAAAAAATATTAATACATTTTTTTTGACTTTTGACATATTAGGCCTTCCAAATTATCGTATTCACTTACGGTTATTTCTTCTATTTCTAATTTTTCCATTATTATATTCAATATTTTTACACCAGCAGTTATAATATCCGCACGTTTTTCTTGTAGCCCTTTTAAGTTCTTTTTATCACTTAATGTCATCTTTATTAATTTTTGTAGAATTTCTTCTATTTCTTTTTTGCATATTTTACTGTTATGTATTTTTTCCATAGAGTAAATTTCTAATTCTTGATTCATTGCTGACAATGATGTGATTGTACCTCCTATACCTATAAGAGTTTTTAATCCCTTTTCTTTTATGTAATTTAAAGTCTCACTAATTTCATTATATATAAATGAACTCATAGCTTCAAACTCTTCATTTTCAATGATATCGTGTTTTAAAAATTTCTCTGTCATTCTAAGAGCTCCTACATTTTCACTTTTATTAAATTTAATTCCATCTGAATCACCTACAATAAACTCTGTTGAACCTCCTCCAATATCTATAACAATAATATCATTATCCTCTTGTATACCTTCTAAAACACCTTTAAAGCCCAAATTTGATTCTTCTATACCCGTAACTATATCAACATCTATACCAACTTCTTCTTTTGCTAGTTTAACAAAGTAATCTCCATTTTTACTATCTCTAAGGGCAGATGTCCCCATGCAATAAATATTTTCACATTTTTCATCATTACACTTGTCAGAGAATTCTTTTAATGCTTTTATATTTCTTTGAATCGCATCTTCCTTTATATATCCTTCGCTATCTACGCCTTGCCCAATTCTAGTTGTATTAACAAATTTTTTTCTATTTATAAGTTTTCCATCTACATAATCTACTATCAACAATCTCATTGAGTTTGTCCCAATATCAATAGCTCCTATTTTCATTATAAAATTCCTCCTTAATCAAAATAAAAAGTCATCCTTAAACTGAATGACTTTTTTATTTAATCTTAAATTTTAAAATCAATATTCTTGTAGACTTATTAGCCAGTTTTAATCAGCGATTTATATCTACATAAACGGTTTCATTAGGCTTTACCATGTTTAACCTTTTTCTAGCTATTTCTTCTAAGTCTCCTTCATATGATTTTTCATCTTTCTTTAAGCTGTTTATTTGTATTTCAGTCTTTTTTAATTGTTTATTTAGACTTGCTATTTCTGTTTTATATTCTTTAGCTTTTTCGTACTCAAATACAAATCCTGTCATTATACTAAAAATTGATATTCCTAAAAATAAACTGATAACAATAATTTGTCCTGAAAATTTTTTTCTTAAGTTCATTTTTCCTACACCCTTTTTTTAGTTTTAGTTTTTTTCTTAGATTTTGATTTTTTCTTGTTTTTTGATTTTTTATTTGATTTTCTCTTTATACTTTTTTTTGTTGCCATAAATATGTTTGGTATATAAAATATAATATCAAATAGTAGGTGTAGTGAATAGATTATAACGTAATACAAATTGTTTAAAAAACTGACTATGTAGTGTGTAACTTTTTTAAAAGAATTCCTCACAAAACGAATTATTTTATTGATAATTGATAAAACAATTTTACTTATGGTGTTATAGTATAAAATAAAACCAATAAACAAAGCCACAAAATGGTAATATCTTAAATTAAAAAACTCTGTAAGGTTTATTGTTATAAATATTATAATGGTTGCTAGAAACCAAAACAATACATCAAAAATTATTGCAAAATAATTGATGAATTTAAAACTCCCTCTCAGGCCTCTATAAAAATCAAACAACACTCCTATGAGTATTCCACCATAAATAGTAGCGTAGAAAATACTTACATCTTGAGTAAAAGGTATCATCTATCTAAATACCTTTTTCAAAAAACTTTCTTGTGGCTTTTTAGGCTTTGCATATACCATAGAATTTATAGTTCCATCTATGCTAATTATATTTTCGTCTATACTTAGCTTGCTCATATCTAGGTTTTCGCCTTCAATCACCATCTCGCCTACAGAAGTTTTAAGCTCTACTCTTTTATCATTAAAAGAATATATGTGCTCGACTCCTGAAATAACCAGCTTTGATCTATCTTTCAAAGTTATGTTCTGTTCCATAATATCCCCCCAGTAAATATTTCACTAATACTACTATTAATATACTAGAGGACTATTAATTTTATTCTAAAATTTCGTACATTTCTTTTGCATCATTTTTTAATACATGCTCTCTTACTTCATTTATCTTAAACTTCATCTTCTTCTCTCCAAATTGTATTTCTAGTGTATCTCCAATATTCACTTCTGAAGAAGATTTAGCGACTTTTCCATTTATAGTGACAATTCCTTTATCACATGCATCTTTAGCAACAGTTCTTCTCTTTATAATCCTAGATACTTTTAAAAACTTATCTAATCTCATAATTATCACCTTCCTTAGCTCTATAGAAAAAGTGTGGTAAATTTATCCACACTTTTTCACAAGATTTCTAATTATCCATTTATTGTATCCTTTAATCCTTTTCCAGCTTTGAAAACTGGTGCTTTAGAAGCTGGTATATCTATAATTTGCTCTGGATCTCTTGGATTTCTTCCTTGTCTAGCAGCTCTTTCTCTTGTCTCAAATGTTCCAAATCCAACTAATTGAACTTTTTCATTATTTACTAGTGCATCTTGAACAGAACTCATAAATGCGTTTAACGCAGCCTCTGCTTCCTTCTTTGTTAATCCACTTTTTTCTGCCATCTTTGATACTAATTCAGCTTTATTCACGATATTTACCTCCTAAAAATGTTTATAATATAGACTCCTATCTTTCTGATAAAAGTTCTAGATTTTTGACAAATTTCCTTCCACAATTTTATTGTTTTTTAGCCTGATTCCAAAATTCATCCATCTCTTCAAGTGTCATGTCTTCTAATTTTCTATTTAAATTCATTGCACTTTTTTCTACAAACTCAAATCTATTTATGAATTTATCTGTAGTACAGTTCAAGGCTTCTCCTGAGTCTATGTCTAAAAATCTAGCTAGATTTACTATCGAAAATAATAAATCGCCTAGTTCTTCCTTTATGTATTTTATATTCCCGACCCTGTGTTCGTCAAGTAATTCCTGATATTCTTCTTCAATTTTTTTAAATACATCTTCTACATTGTCCCAATCAAAGCCAACAAGAGCTGCTTTATGTTGAACTTTACTAGCCTTCATAAGAGCTGGTAAATGTTTTGGTATTCTTCTAAGGCCATCTGTTACAGTGCTTTCGCCTTTTTCTTCTTTCTTTAACTCTTCCCAAGTTTTTTCAAACTTAGACATATCTAGTTTTACACCATTAAATATATGAGGATGTCTATGAATTAATTTTTTGCATATACCATTTACCACTTCTTTTAAATCAAAGTAGCCTTCCTCATTACCTATCTGACAATGGAATATAACTTGTAAAAGAACATCTCCTAGCTCTTCTACCATTTCATCTATATCATTATTATCAATTGCATTACAAAGTTCATATGCTTCCTCTATAACAGAATTTTTTAATGATTGATGTGTTTGTTTTTTATCCCATTCACATCCAGATGGACTTCTTAATGTATTAACTATTATTTCTAAGTCATGTACTGTATTATACATCTTTTTAGAACTTTTGGGTATATATAAGCTAGTTAAATAGTCAAAAAAGTTTTCATTTCTGTCTAATTCACATAATTTTATAAACTTTTTACTTTCTAAATCTTTGACACCTGCTCCATTTACTATACATACTTCTTGATTATAATCATAATATTCCATAAGTTTTAACTTTACATTTGATGCTATAAATTTATCATACACTTGAGTTATTATCATACTTGTATCTAAATCTATGTATGAGTTTTCTATCTCAAAGGCATCTATCAATTTAAATCCATCAGATGGGTCTATAGCTAAATAGTTAAACATAGCGTCTACAAAGCTCATAGAAGGTACTATCTCCACTTTTATGTGCTTTTCATCGGCAAGTCTCTCTATTATACTTACAGTCTTTTCTGCGACCCTTGGATGACCAGGAACCGCATATACTAAATCACCTTTTGTAGATTCTTCTATAATAAATTCAGATATTTTTAAGTAAACACTCTCAAAGTTTTCCTCATTTTCATAAAAGTAATCTAAAGAAGTGTATTGTATAGTTTCTTTAAGTTTATCAATTATTGGATGTTTCTCTGTTCTAAAAAAGACTCTAGGGCTGTTTTTTAAAGATTCCAGTACACCTTGGCTTATAAGAGAATAGTCTCCTGGTCCAAGCCCTACAATACTTATCTTACCCATAACATCACTCCCATTAGCAAATTTCACTTTATTTTTGTATTATTATACAAATAAGGAGCTTTACTATTTGTATAGTATTTCCTTTATTTGCATATATATTCCTATATTATCTTATAAGTTTAACTTTTTTTAACAATTTATATAATTTATCACCTTTTGGCATAGTTAATATCTCTTCTTTTTTAATTCCGCCTATTCCAAGAATAACTACTACATACACAATCCCACCAACACCTATTGCGATTATTGTAGATAGACTATTGCCCAATAATCCAACTAAAGCACCATAACTCAACTTAACCATTATAAACATTGTCATAACTGTTATAAATGGTTTTATTATAAATTCCTTCTTAGGAAATTTTACATTCATATATTTTTTAACATATAATAAGTTAATCATAGCTGCCACAAAGTATGCTGTAACTGTTCCAAAAGCTGAACCTAATACATTGATATCTGGTATACCTGTCAATGTGTAACTTATAACAATCTTACATAACATACCCACACATAGAGCAATTACGGGAACTATTGGTTTTCCCATTCCTTGAATTATACCTGTTAATGTTTGTATTAATCCTAGGAACAGTACACATGGAGTAAGAGTAAACAAGATAGTTCCTACAGATGATGGCTCATGTGGAAATAAAAGACCCATTATTGGTATCGCTAATGATGCCATACCAAACGCACAAGGTAATACTATAAGTAAAGTCACCTTAACAGCACTTTTAGTATCTTTTCTAGCCTTTGATTTATTACCTAATGCATATGCTTTAGAAATAGCTGGAACTAAGCTCATACTCATTGCAGTTGTTATAACGGCTGGTAAATTTATTGTTGCCATTGCCATACCTGTCAATTGACCAAACATTGAATTTGCTACTTTATATGTAAAGCCTGCTTCCATAAGTCTTCTTATTACAATAACATTATCTATCATATTTACAAGTGGCATTACTGATGCACCTATTGTTATCGGAATAGCAACTGTTAAAAGCTTTTTAAAGATATAAGAAACTTGTTCATCCTTGAACCTTTGACTCGCATCTATCTCAGCTCTACGTTCTCTTCTTCCTAACATATAAGCAAACATCAGATAAACCATAGATGCTACTGAACCTATTGTAGCTCCTGATATAGCACCTGCTGCTCCTAAAGTTTGCCCAAAACTTTTCATAAGTAGGTAGGCCAAAGTAAGACCTAATACAACTCTAAAAAATTGCTCTGCAACTTGAGACACAGCAATCTTAGTCATGTCTTGTCTACCTTGAAAATAGCCTCTATATGCTGACATCGCTGGAACAAATAATAAAGCTGGAGCAATAGCTTTCATAGAGTACAATGCACCAGGATTTTTCATTATGTTTGTTACTATGTAGTCGGCTCCAAAAAACAATATACAAAATGATATTATACCAGTTATAAATAAAACTGTATGCGATACTTTAAATATCTTATTTGCACCTTTATAATTTCCAATAGCAACTTTTTCCGAAACCAATTTTGCCACAGCTGTTGGGAATCCAGCAGTAGCTAATGTTAAAAATAGAGTGTACACAGGATAAGCCGCCTGATAGTATCCCATTCCTTCTGAACCAATCATGTTCCCAAGGGGAATTCTAAAAAATCCACCCATTATTTTTACGATTACACCTGCTAGCCCAAGTATAAGGGCTCCTTTTAAAAAGGAGTCTTTGTTTTTGTTATTGTTCATAACATAACCTCCATACTGTTTATATAACAAACTTTAATATACCATATTTTTAATGCTATATTCAATATTTTAAACAAAAACTTCAAAAGACCTTCACGTAAAAGGTCTTTATGATAAAATTATTGAACTTGTTTTCCTAAAAAGTTAGCAGCTATTTTTAAAGATTTTTCTTCACTTTCTGCAATTGTATCTTTATCTTTTGAAACAACTACAATAGAACCTATACAGTCACCAGATGCACTAATTATAGGCATAATAACTTGACTAATATATTCCTTTTGGTCTTCTTTAAATAAAGGTAAAATATTTTTATCTTTTGAGTACTTTACTGTTCTTTCACTTATTATTGCTTCTAACTCATCACTTATACTTTTTTCTTTATAATCTTTTTTAGGAAGTTTAGATACAGCTATTATAGAATCTAAATCGGTTATTAATACACCATATCCTAATACTTCTGCTAATGTTTCAGCATATTCTTGGGAGAATTCATTTAATTCTCCTATTGGAGAGTATTTTTTAAGTATGACTTCTCCATCTTTTGCTGTGAATATCTCTAAAGGATCTCCTTCTCTAATTCTTAATGTCTTTCTTATCTCCTTTGGGATAACTACCCTTCCAAGATCATCTATTCTTCTAACTATACCTGTTGCTTTCATATTTTTTAATCCCTCCATAAATTACTTTAAGTTTATTTTTACCATTGTTAAGAAAAATATACAAAAAAAGCTATATCTTCTCCAGATATAGCTTTTTTAAGCATATTACTATTTTTTTAGTTTTTAGATTGTGATTGTATTTATTACTTTTTCATCTTTTTCTACTTTAGCTTCTTTAGTTAATTTTTCTATTTTCTCTTGATATTTGTTTTTTAATAATTGATCTTTTATAGTTTCTTTAGAATCTTCAAATGGTGTTTGTTCATTTACTTTATCTGTTACTTTGATTATATGGTATCCATATTGAGTTTCAACTAAGTTAGATATTTCACCCTTTTTCATAGAAAATGCTGCTTCTTCAAATTCAGCGACCATTTGACCTCTTGAGAAGAATCCTAATTTACCACCATCACTTGCTGAAGCATCTTGTGAATATTTCTTTGCAACCTTTGCAAAATCTTCACCTGATTTAACTTCTTTAAGGGCTTCTTCAGCTTTTTTCTTAGCTTCTGCCTTTTTCTCTTCTGAAAGTGGTTTATTGTTGTCATCTACTGTTTTTAATAAAATATGAGAAGCTTCTACCTCATCTTTTTTGAATTCATCTTTATGTGTATCATAGTATTTTTTCATTTCTTCATCTGATATTTTAGTTTCTTTAGTAAAATTAGCTTGATAGTTTTGCATAGCTAAATCTTTTTCTTGTTGGTCTTTTAAAAATGTATCATCTATACCTAATTTTTCAAGTTGCTCTTTATATTTTTCATCTTTACTCATAGCATCTTTTAAATCTTTAAAACTTTTTTCAACATCTTCTTTTTTAGGAAGTAAGTTATCTTTTTTAGCTTGTGAATATATAACTTCTGTAGTTATAAGTTGTTCAAGAATTAAGTCTTTAAACTTGTCCTTATACTTTACTCCTTTTTCAACTTCTTTGTCCCAGATATCTTTTCCGTAAGTTTGTTCCATAGAATCTTTATAAAGAGCTATAGTTTTTTTAAATTCATCTGATGATATTTTTGTACCGTTTACTGTTGCTACAGTTCCATCTGTGCTTGCACTACAAGCTGTTATTGATACTACAACTATCATAGCTATTACTAACGTTATTACTTTTTTCAAATTTAAAACATCCCTTCTTAAATTTACAAGTTATTTGACCTTGCACATTTTTTCTAACAGTTCTTCTAATTCTGTAACTATATTATAACCTATTTTTTGTTTAGTTCTATACTTTGTTATTGGAACTAATAATATTTCATCTTTTACTTGTCTAATTTTTTCTATTTTTAATATCTTACACAACGATTTTATATAAGCTATTGTAAGTAGTGTTTGTACTGGTTTAGGTATATCAGAGAATCTATCTTCAAGTTCTTCTTGTATATCCAACATATCTTCCCTATTTTCAATAGAAGCAATTTTCTTATACATTTCAATCTTAATCAATTCATCCTTAATATAATTGTCTGGAATATATGCATTTACACTTAAATCTATTTCAACATCAATTTCTTCAACAATAGGCTCACCTTTAACCTTTTTAATTGCATCATTAAGCATTTTGACATATAAATCATAACCTATAACTGCCATATGACCATGTTGTTGAGAACCTAAAATATTTCCAGCCCCTCTGATTTCAAGGTCTCTCATCGCTATTTTAAAACCTGAGCCAAATTCTGTAAATTCCCTAATAGCCTTTAATCTTTTTTCTGCTATTTCACTTAAAGTCTTATCTTTTTCATACATGAGATAGGCATATCCTTGTCTGGAACTTCTTCCAACCCTACCTCTTAACTGATATAACTGAGCTAATCCCATTTTATCTGCATCGTATATAATCATAGTATTTGCATTGGATATATCCATACCTGTTTCTATTATTGTAGTACATACTAGCACATCATAGTCTTTATTTAAAAATCCTAAGATTATATTTTCTAGTGATTTAGAGGTCATTCTTCCATGTGCAACAGCTACTCTAGCATCTGGGACAAGCTTTTGAATCATACTTGCCATTTCTTCAATATGCTCAACTCGATTGTATACAAAGAATACCTGTCCACCTCTACTTAATTCTCTTTCTATTTCATCTTGAATTACGCTTTCCTTACTCTCAGTAACATATGTTATTACAGGATGTCTTTCTTGTGGGGGTTCTTCTATAACACTCATATCTCTTATCCCACTTAAAGACATATGTAGAGTTCTTGGTATAGGAGTTGCTGAAAGTGTAAGCACATCTACTGTAGATTTAATTTTCTTTAAGGCTTCTTTGTGCTTTACACCAAATCTTTGCTCCTCATCAATAACTACAAGACCCAAGTTTGGTAAATTTATATCTTTAGATATTATTCTATGAGTACCAATTAGAATATCTACTAACCCTTTTTTAGCATCTTCAATAATCTGCTTTTGTTGTTTTGGAGTCTTGAATCTACTTAAAACTTCCACTCTCAAAGGATAATTTTCAAACCTTTCTTTAAATGTATTGTAATGTTGTTGAGCCAGTATTGTTGTTGGAACTAATACTGCAACCTGTTTTTGGTCCATACATGCCTTAAAAATGCTTCTAATTGCTACTTCTGTTTTCCCATAGCCAACGTCTCCACAGACAAGTCTATCCATTACTTTACTTGATTCCATATCCTTTTTAGTTTCCTCTATTGCTTTTAATTGGTCTTCTGTTTCTTGATATGGAAACAATGATTCAAACTCTGCCTGCCAAGGTGTATCTTTTGAAAACTTATACCCTTGTATCTTTTCACGTTTTGCATAGAGTTCAATTAAGTCTTTTGTCATATCTTCAATTTCTTTTTTGACTTTTGCCTTTGCCTTTGTCCACTCATTGGTTCCAAGCTTATTTAACTTAACTTTTTCTACCTCTGCACCAATATATTTTTGTACTTTATCCATCTGGTCTATTGGTACATATAAATTATCTCCACCTTGGTAAACTATTTTCATGTAATCTTTTTTGATTGCATTAACTGTAATCTGTTCAATTCCTGTGTATCTACCTACACCACTATTTTCATGTACTACATAATCTCCAACGCTTAAATCTAAAAATGACTCTATCTTCTTTCCTTTTTTGGCTTTTTTATTACTAGTCTTAGAGGCTCTTTTATAAACACCTATCATTTCATTATCTGTTATAACAACAAATTTTATAGATTTATACTGAAAACCACTATTTATATGTGCAGGTACAATTACAATTTGAGAAGATTTAATTTCAATATCTCTATCTTTAGAAACAGTCGTTTCTAAGCCTTTATCCAATAAATCTTTTCCTAATTTATTTGCTCTTTCCAATGTATTTGTAGCCAAAATTATTTTATAACCATTGTATTTCAGCCGATTTAATTCTTCTACAAGTAAGTCTACTTTTCCATTAAATGTAGGTACTTCTCTACTTTCAAAATTTATTATGGATTTTACAGAAAAGTTATTTATAGACTTTGGTAATAGTGAATTCAAGACCACAGACTTGTCTTTTACTAGGTACTCCAAATCTGTATAATGGTATAATAGTTTTCCTTGATTTTTAACAGCCAAACCTCTTTCAAGGTTTAGTTTGTAATTTTCTCTAAACTCATTTAAGTAATTTTCACATCTTTCCTTAAGTCTTGTTATATCATTGATAAATACTATTGCATCATCTGCTAGATAAGTAAATATACTTTTGTTTTCTTCTGGATAGATATAATCTATATAGTTTTCTACACCTTCAAAATAAGTCTTACTTGATATATATTCTATATTTTGAAAGGTTCCTTCATCAGTATTTTTAGTTGTTTCCTTTTTTAACCTAACTAATGCATCTGTAGTTTTTTCTGGATAAATAAATTCTCTTGAAGGAGTTATAGAGAACTGTTGTAACTTATCAATTGATTTTTGAGAAAATACGTCAAAAGTTCGTATGGAATCTATCTCATCATCAAATAATTCCATACGAATCGGATTTGTATACTCAAGTGAGAATACGTCAATAATTCCACCTCTTATACTAAATTGACCAAACCCCTCTATTTTTGAAACTCTTTCATATCCTAAGGAAACTAACTTCTCAGTTAATTTTTCTAAATCTAAACTATCCCCCACTTTGTAATGAGATACACTATCAAGTAAAACTTGTTTTGGTATATATTTTCTTAAAACTGCTTCAATAGAAGTTACTAAAATTATTTTTTCTTTCTTTGCTAGTTTTAATAATACCTTTAATTTTTTTGCTTCTTCGTTTCTGTCCTTTGCATCTAAATGATAAAAGTAAATATCTTGAAATCCTAAATATTCGACTTTATCCCCAACATAAAAATTTAAATCTTCATATACTTTTTTTGCTTCTAAATCACTACTTGTGATAAAAATCATTTGTCGTGACAAATCATTAAACATAGAATATGATATATGAGGTTTTTGTACTGGCAAAAGTCCATTAACCAATGATGAGCCTTTTGTATTTTTTATGCAGTTTATTATATCTTTATACTCTTTTGAGTTCTGCAAAGGATATAAAAAAACATCATTCATTTAAATCTCCCTCTCACTATCCATTGTATTTATTCATAGACATGTCTATATTTTCTCTTATTATTGAGTCAACAGCACACGCCGCTTTTTCTAGTGCTTCATTTATATTATCAGATTCTTCTTTTCTAAATCTAGAAAGTACAAAATCTGCTAAGTCTTGGCCAACTTCTGGCTTAGATACACCTACTCTTACTCTTGGGAAATCATTTGAACCTAAACACTTCGTTATAGATTTCATTCCATTATGAGTACCACCACTTCCTTTTTTTCTTATGCGTATCTTTCCAACATCTAAATCTATATCATCATACACTACTACTATAGTATTTAAATCTACCTTATAATATTTATATATATCTATTAATGTTTCTCCACTTAAATTCATATAAGTTTGTGGTTTTACTAGTAATACTTTTTCAGTACCTACTCTACCTTCGCCAATTAAAGCTTTGTGTTTTATTTTAGTAACACTAATGTTGTATTCTTTTGCAAGAATATCTATGACATCAAATCCAACGTTATGTCTAGTCTTTTCGTATTTTTTTCCTGGATTTCCTAACCCTACTACTACGTACATTTTTTACCTCCTGTTATAGAAATTTATATAACAAACTATAATAAAAATCAAATATATTATACTCTGTAAATATTATTATAATTGTCGCTAGAGAAATAAATGGTGTAAAAGGAATTTGTTTTTTGATATTTATATTTTTAAAAATTTTAATTCCATATAAAATAACAAAAAATAAAAATGCTAAAATAAATGATAAAACTATCACATAAAATCCATAATTATTTCCCAATGCAAAGCAACATAAGCTATAGAGACCTACATCTCCATAGCCTAATCCTTTTGTAAATTTAGCAATAATATAAGGTATAATAAAACCTATTGCCAGTCCAAATATATGACTTATATAGTCAATTTGTACTATATTGCAAAAGATTAAAAAAATTACACCTTGAACTATTATACCACTAACTATTGTTATATCATATACATATATTGTGTAGCAGTCTATAATAGATATAATTATTAAAAATGGAATTAATACTATGTATTGTACACATTCTGCACTAATCCCAAATTTTAGATATATTAATACAGATAAAACTACAGTTACTATGTAAATAAAAAGCATATTATACGAATTTTTCTTTACTCCATCACAAAAAATATATAAGGATTTATTTATCAAATATGCAAAAAATAAGGAAATTATTATTATATACTCCATAGTCTACAGTACTCTGTAGTAGGGTTAATAATAATATTGTCCTTATTGATTACTTTAATTCACTTTTATAAAAATTAAAATTACATTAAATTTAACTATCATCTACATAAGTATAGAAAAGTAAAATTCAAGTAATTGTCTTCCAAATAAAATTGTTATCAATGCTCCAATTGATATAAATGGCCCATAAGGTATAACAGAATTGTATTTCTTTCCCTTTATCTTACTAAAAACTATCACACAAATTCCATATACTGCTCCTACATAAACACTCAGTAAAGCTGTTAAAAGACCATTTTTAGTACCCATATATAAGCCTAACATTGCGAATAGTTTAATATCTCCTCCACCCATGCATTCTTTTTTTATTATAAATTCAATTAGAACTACTATAAGCCAAACACTTCCTCCACATACAAAAGCACCTATAATTGAATCTTTAATTGAAACTTCTTTTAGTAGGAGATTAAAAATTATAGCAAATATAGCTCCAAAAACTAGTATCCTATCTGGTATTATAAAGTGGTCAATATCTATAAATGTTATTACAATTAATAAAGATACAAGAACCAAATAATAAATAGTCGATATAGATATTCCATAAACTATAAACACTGTTAAAAATAAAATTCCTGTAATTAACTCTACTATAGCATATCTGCTAGAAATTTTCTCACCACAATACCTACATTTTCTACCGCTCATTAAATAGCTAAAAACTGGTATTAAGTCCATAGGTTTTAGTCTAGTATTGCAACTCATACAATGAGATGGGGGGCTAGAGATAGATATACCTTCTGGAATCCTAAAAATACAAACATTAAAGAAACTTCCAAATACTATCCCAACTACAAATACATATAAATTAACGACTATAATTTCCATTATAATTTACGCCACCTATCATTCTAGTCATAAATTCTTGGTCGGTACATCTACTAAGTGCCATATCTTTTGTAATCTTTCCATTTTTATAAAGTTCCATCAAATCTTGATCCATAGTTTTCATACCTGCTTTAACTCCAGTTTGTATCATATTTGGAATTTGATATGTTTTTCCTTCTCTTATTAGGTTTTTTATTGCTGGTGTTGCAAACATCAATTCAATTGCAGCTATCCTACCTTTCCCATCTGATGTAGGAAGTAATTGTTGTGATACTACCCCTTCACAAACTGTAGACAATTGAGTTTTTATTTGTTGTTGTTGAGCTGGCTGGAACATGTCCACTATTCTGTCTATCGTCTTAGCAGCACCAACTGTATGTAGTGTTGAAAATACTAGATGTCCTGTTTCTGCGGCTGTTAATGCTATTGACACAGTCTCCGGGTCTCTCATTTCCCCTATTAGAATTACATCTGGGTCTTGACGTAAAATAGCTCTAAGAGCTGAGTGAAAACTTTCTGTATCAGTTCCTACTTCTCTTTGGTTTACTAAACTTTGTTTATGGTGATGGACATACTCTATTGGGTCTTCTAGTGTAATTATATGTTTTTGTTGTGTTTCATTTATTATATTTATCATACTTGCAAGTGTCGTACTTTTACCACTTCCTGTAGGCCCTGTAACTAAAACCAATCCTTTATGTCTTTCAGTAAAGGATTTTATGTTTTCTGGAAGTCCTAGTTTCTCAAAAGTTGGTATTTCTGCTGTTATAGTTCTTATTGCTATCGCATAATTTCCTTTTTGTCTATAGGAATTTACCCTAAATCTTTCTCCAGTTTTTAGAGAAGCTGAAAAGTCAGCTTCTCCATGTTCTTCTATTACTTTAAACATAGATTCCCCTGCTATGTCTTTGGCCATTTGCATTGTTATCTCTGGTGTCAAGATTTGTTCACTTAGCTTTACAAATCCTCCTTTGACTCTAGCTACAGGATTTGTACCAACTGTTATGTGTATATCTGATGCGTTCAATCTTATACCTTGTTCTAATAAATCATAAATATACATAATATTTATTCTCCATATCTTCTATTAGTTTACTTACTTTTTTAGTAATAAATACATAAGGTTATTTTATTACTTAATTTACACTAAATTATCTTTTATTTGTATCTAGTTTATTTTTTTATATGAACTTATGTCATGACTAATTGAAATTATATCTTTTATATTATCGTTATCTGACTCATTTTTCTTGATTTTAAAGTTTACAGTTGCCTGAACTTTATATTTTGAATTTGAATTTACTTCCTCACCTAATCCAGGAATGATTTTTTCGATTTTCTCTGGTTCTATCTCAGTTATTCCATTTTTATCTCCAGTAACTGTAAATTTCATCTCTGTGCTATATCCATTCTCAATTAGATTTAACCAATCTTCTTTTGTCGCATCATATTCAGCTTTATAAAAAGGTATTTTTAAAGATATATCTTCTGTTTTAGCCACCTCTTGAGGTTTTAGTTCTTTTATTCTACATTTTATCTCTGTCAGTGTTTCTCTTTGAAGTTGTTTCAAAGTTTCACTTAATCCAAATGCATCAAAATTTGAAGGTAGCTCTCTGTACATTTCAATCTTGATTTTATTAAACTGCTCTATAATTTCATATAATAGATTCTTGTATTGTACATAATTTTCTGATGTATTTTTTTCTCCTTTAGATATATTTAAACTTAGAACTTCAAACTTTTGTACATTATCAAATAATTTAGCTCTCAAATCATTTAATTCTTTGCTTCTATTTGGAATTTCTTCTATATATTCATTCAATTCATCCCAACATTTACTCCAATTTCTATCAATCAAATCCCTTTGTATCAATTCTAAATATTGTGTTTGATTTGGAATTTCATCTAAAACTTCTACTTTTGACGAATTACGATGAAATATCGTATGCCTATATTCATTCATATTTTGTATAGCTAAAGAAATTTTATCCAAAGCTTTATATGTGTGTATAAACGCATTATCAATATGTTCATCTTTTTCAACATTACCATCTTTTAAAAAGAATTTAAACATCATATCATTTCCTAAAAGCTTTGATTCATAATTAACCATATTATCAATATCTGATTCTAATTTTTGTCGTGTTATATTAGAAATATCACCAGTATTGTATTTCTCACCCAACGCTAATATAAATTTTTTATTTGAATCAATAGAAGAGTGAACCATATTCGCATCACCATCTTGCATAATACCTAATTTTTCTACTTCTATTAGTTCATCTCTTGCTTTCTCTAACTCTTTACAAGCTGTAGCTAGATAATATTTTATATTATTCATATAATTAAGTTGTATTTCTTCAAGATTTTCCTCTTTATTCTCATTTGATACTGTTCTTGAAGTTACCTTATTTTCCTTATTGTTATATTTTTTAAACTCATTATCTATTTTTTCAAGCTCATCATACAACTTTTCATATGCTTTATCAACACTATTTTCCACACATGTCTCTGCTAAATACTTGGCCTGTATACCCTCATTAGTAGTCTTTGTAGACTTTATTCTATTAGCTATTTGATTTGAAAATGTCACCCCAACAATAGAAAGCAATGCTACTACAACCAAAACTAAAACTAACGCCGCTCCTCTTTCGTTTTTTATCTTATTCCACTTCCTCAAAATCTCACCCCCAAGTAAAATTATTTATCTTTAAATATTTCAGTTACAATTTTAACTTCTTTTTTACTTGAATAGTCATTCATGCTTTTCCCTGTTGCAGTTATTTTGTATATTTGACCACTTTTATCCTCTACAATAACCTTTACTTTGTTTGTAATACTTTCCTTGTCAATTATATTGCCATCTTTATCTTCTATTGTTGTAATCTCTTTATATGGAGTATCATACAAGCTCACATCATCCTTGTTAAGTACTTTATCATATACAACTTTATTTGATTTATCTATTAATTTTTCATATTCCACCGTTCCATCTTCTCGCTTATCTATACTGTCAAAATCAAATGTTCCACTTTTTATTTTCTCTCTTAAATTCTCTATTTCACTTTGAACATAATTTAAGGAACTTATATCTGCTTCATTTTTAGTGTTGGCCTTTTCATTAGTATTGATAATATTAAAAAATGCAAATAATATAATTCCCATAATCGCCATAGCTACTAATACTTCAATTAAAGAAAATCCTTTTTCATTACTCTTTTTACCCATATTTTATCAACCTACTTATTTTTTAAATAAATTTTCATTTACCCAATTCTTGACATAACATCAAATGTATAAGTCTTATTATTTAAGTTACTGCTTTTCTGGCCTTCTTGAGCTGATTCATTATAATATACACTTACCGTATAAATAGATTTATCAGCTTGTTTTTCTATTTTAAATGGTGTTTCCTTCATTTCTTTATTGTTTTGAACTAATGGTTGATTAGAGATTATTTCTTCTCTAAGCGCATCTTCAATATTAGTGGTATTTTCTTGGATTCTTGTTACAGAGTATACTCCTGTATTGTTTTTGGTCTCTATAGATACTTCATACTTTACTGTATTCTCTGGAGTTTCTATATTATATTCATAACCGCTACCTGAACTGTTCTTTGTTACATCCTTACAGTTTTCTAAGTCTCTATTTAAATATTTATTAATTAAATTAATATTTACTTGAGCATCTGTAATGATTTGTTGTTTTTTTACTGCTGATGTTATACCATTAAATACTTTATAAGAAATGCTTAAAACTATAGTCAATATAAATACAGCCACTATTATTTCTAATAAAGTAAGACCTTTTTCATTGTTTTTGTACAAGCTCATCACCTATCTTTAAAACCTCTTTGGTTTTATTTTGCACTAGATTTAAATGGATTATATTTTCCTGGTCTCCATGAAGATGGATTATCTGTATCAAGTACCATTGTAGTATTTTCTTTCGTATACATTATAAATTTAAACGTAGCCTCTACTACACCTTCTGCTTCTGGAGTCGCTACTTCTTTTTTTGTTTCTTTTTCTGTTGCAGCTCTAAGTACACATGTATTACATAGATAACTTGTTGACCTATCTAAAAGTTTGTCATTCTTAAGAATTTCTCCCTCTTTTATCAATGGACAGTCATTATATAAATGCCATTTATCTTCGCCTTCTACCCAATATATTTTTGTATCTTTATTTATGTTCACATTTTTTATTAGATCTTTATTACTTGTTGTCTCTTGCTCTTCTTTTTCTGGTTCTATATATGAAGTCATAGTATAGTCTAATATCTGAGTAACATTTTTTTGTTCTTCTAAATAAGCCATCAATTTTTTAACATTTCTATAGTCCCCTCTAACACTTATTGTTGTTGATATTCCATAAAAATGTTCATATTCTCTAATGTTTCCAACATCATAGCTAGTTAAGTCAATATTATATGTTTTCATTTTCTTGTCTAAACCAATTAGAAACAGACCATCTTGCATATCATATAATAGATTTTTACTTTTTTCATTTAATTCATTCTCAATATTTTTAAGTTGTTTTTCATATTTTGGCATAAGAGCTGTTTTCTCTTTATATGTATTTAATTTTTGTGTAGCTTGTTTTACAGAATTTTTCGTAGAAACATATTTCTCATATTGTGGATAAAGTCCAAAATATCCATAGGATAAAATAGCAAGTAAAATTACAACTTTTATAAGAATTCCCTTTAGACTAACTTCCATTTTAAATATATCTTTTATATCTTTTTTATCTTTTTTAAATATGTCCTTATTCATTAGTCAATACACCTTCTTTCAGGTATAATGTCATATTAAATGTATAGTTGGAATCCTCTCCATTGCTTTTTATACTATGCAGTTTAACATCCTCAAAATAATACAATCCCTTTAATTTATATAAAAATTGCCCTACATAAGAAGAATCCTTAGCATTTCCCTCTATATTCAAAACATTTGGTATCTTATCATATAATGGAGTCTTATCATCTGCTTCTGTATTACTATCAGACTCCTCATTACCATTTAACGCCTCTGCCACATTTACAGTTTTATCTTCATTTAAGTCATTACTATTTTTACTTTCATTATTATTACTTTTTGTATTTGTACTTGTTTTAGCTTCATCATTATTTGTATTAGTTTTACTGTTGTCTGAGCTTTCAGTTTTATTAGTTGTTCCTACTCCTTGATATGTTGTTGATAAGCTTGTCAGTTCAACCCTACTTGGAGTATTTTTATCTATATCATCTAATAGATTTTCCCATTTAACCTTTTTCCCAATTAACATATCATATACCTTTATTTCTTCTGTTTTACTTTGTATCATTTTTTCTATATTTCCAATTTGATAGTAAGCAGATTCAATATTCCTTATTTCATCATTTACATTTTCAAGTTCTTTATTAGCTAAACTGTTTGAAAAAATTAAACATAAATATGGAATAGAAACCACTAAAATAACTACGGGCGCTATCTTCATTACACTTTTTATTTGTTTAGCTTTCATTTGTTTTCTGAGTATATCCATTGGTAGAAAATTTATATTTTCAAAATCTTTTTTACCTTTAGGCTCTATCATACAACCTAAAAGTTCTACAATTGAATTTATATCATCTTCATCTATATCACCAGATACCATATCAGCTATATCCATTATCTCTGTAAGACCTTGAGAAACATAGTTTGAAAATGCAGAACTAAAAGCCTCATAAATTAATTTATTAGAGTACCTTTTCCCCAATATCAATATAGTATCTGTTACCTTACCAAAGTTTCTTGACGAATAGTAATTCATAAGTCCTTTTGACTCTTCGACCACATTTAATAATTGCATTTCCATATCTTTAGCAGTTATTCTTATCGGTATATTATCACTAATAAATAAAGTATCTTTTTTATATATGTTTATAATTGTGCTATTATCGCTTATATTTGTCACCATTATATCATTGTAATCTAAGTTCTTGAGAATTCTTAAATAGGCCGTTGATAATGTATCTATTCTATCCAATACCAAATCAAATTCATGTATTATATCTACAATTGCATTTATTTCTTCCTTTTTTATAGCTCCAATAATCAGATTTAAACTAGCCTCTTCTCCTTCTGACCTATCAGATATCTCACTAGATACTTCATATGAAAATACATACTCATCTGATTCTAAAGCCATCATTTCATCCATTTCTAGCTTCATAAATCCATCTAAATCTTTTTTATCCATCTTAGGCAACTTTTGAGGTTTTAGAATTACATCTCTCGTATTCAAACAAAACACTATGTGTTTTGATTTTAACTTTACATTTTCTAATGCATATCTCAATAGAGCATACTTTTCTTTAGAAAAATCTTGAGCAATATCCTCTATTGAAAATACATTAAAGTTTTTTATATAAAACTTATCTTTATCATGTTTGTATCTGCCTTCAACTATGGATATAGAATCCCCATAATATGATACATAAACCTTATTCATTTGTTGTTTTCCCTCCTACATAGCATCATATATACTAAGCATTGGCATGAATATTGATACAACCAGTACCGCAACTATAATACCAACTGCAATTATTAAAACAGGTTCTATCATTGATGCCATTCTATTTAGATAAATTTCGGATTCATATTCATAGAATTCGGCCATCTGTCTACTTATGTTCTCTAATTCCCCTGTCTGCTCCCCTATTGCTATCATCTGCACTAAAACTGAATCAAAATACGTATATCTTTGTAAGTTTTCTGCTAGACCTTCACCTCTTGTTATTCCATCTTTTGCTGATGTTAAAATCTTTTCTGCCATAGTATTATTTACACTATCTATGATATAATCAAGCCCTTGTACTAATGGATATCCTGTTGATACAAATAGATACAATGCTCTTGAAAATCGTGTAGCCACCATGCAGTTTATCCCTTTTCCCAAAACAGGAATTTTATTTATAACTCTATCCTTTTGAGCTCTACCAACTGGTGTTTTTAGATACTTCTGAAATTGGTAAATAGACAATATAATAGCTAAAAGTACTATTGGCCAAAATGTCTTCATAAACGTACCAAATCCCATAACAATCCTTGTTATAAGTGGAAGAGTAGCACCTACTGTTGTAATTGAATTAATCATCTTAGGTACCATAAATGCTGTAAATATAAAAATCATTATAAATGAAGAAATCAAAACTATTAATGGATATGTAGCCGCATTTCTAAGTTTTTGCTTAACTCTATGCTCACTGGAATAAAATGAAGCCATACTTTTTAATACTTCATCTAGTTTACCTGTAGCTTCACCTGTAGCTACCATGGCACCAAGTAACTTTGGAAACTTCGACTTTGGTGCAAGCATTGAATCAGCAATAGTAGAACCTACTTTTATCTCTGCTACTATACGATTTATTTCTTCTCTTAATGTAACATTAGTTGACCTTCCTGCTAATGTTTCTAATCCAGAAATACTATTTATACCAGAAGACACTATAATAGCAAACTGTCTGCAAAAGTGGCTTATCTGGTCAGCCCCTAAGTCTTTTCTTCTCTTTCTAGAAGATATATTTATATTTTTACTTTTACTTTCTTTGATTTCAAGAACTCTAAGATTTCTTTTTCTAAGAAGACTTTTAGCTTGATTAAAATCATTAGCTTCAATCACATCAGTTTGCTTTTTCCCATCCTCTTTTATTATTGTATACTTAAAACTTTTCATAATATCATCCTTTAATCAGTCATCAAAATTATTCTAATCATTTCTTCTACTGTTGTCTTTCCACCTAAAACCTTTTTAACTATATCCTCTTTTAGACTAACCATACCTTGTTTTTTAGCTAACTTTAAAATTTCTCTTTGATTTGCAGAGGAGTCTATTAGCTCTTTTATTTCTGGTGTAATTTCAAGCATTTCAAATATACCTAGACGTCCCTTATATCCAGTATTATTACATCTTTCACAGCCCTGCCCTTTATAGATAGTTACTGATTCGTTTATATCAATACCAAGAGCCTTTTTTTCTCCAGTATCTGCTTCATATGAAACTCTACAATGCTCACATATTTTTCGTGTCAGTCTTTGAGATATTACCCCTAAAAGAGATGAAGTTATCAAAAAACTTTCCACATCCATATCCAAAAGACGTGAAATTGCTCCAACTGCTGTATTTGCATGTAATGTGCTTAAAACTAAATGTCCTGTAAGAGAGGCTCTAATTGCTATTTCGGCAGTTTCTGTATCTCTTATCTCTCCAACCATTATTATATCTGGGTCTTGACGCATAAAAGCTCTAAGCCCACTAGCAAAAGTAAGTCCTGCCTTTTCATTTATTTGAGATTGATTTACACCAGGTAATTCATACTCTATAGGGTCTTCTATTGTCAATAAATTTCTATTTTCTGTATTCAATTGATTTAGCATTGAATATAATGTAGTAGTTTTTCCACTTCCAGTAGGTCCAACAACTAATATAAGCCCATAAGGGGTATTTATTAACTCGTCATATATTTTAGAGCCATGTTCATCTATTCCTAGTACTTCTTTACTTACCATAAAATTACTCTTATCAAGTACCCTCATGGCTATCTTTTCATCCCTATTGGTTGGCATTGTAGAAACCCTAAAATCTATCGGTTTATTATCTACTTTTAAATATATTCTACCATCTTGTGGAATCCTCTTTTCAGATATATTTATATCTGACATTATTTTTATACGACTTATTACTGCCTTGTATGGCGCAGAGTTCATCCTCATATATTCTCTTAACATTCCATCTATCCTAAATCTAACACGCATGTAATTTTCACTTTGTTCTATATGTATATCACTTGCTTCCATTCTAACAGCATTTTCTAGTATATTATTTACTAGCCTTACTATTGGAGCAGCATTTACATCCTCTTCAAGGATTACTGTTTCTCTAATTCCACCAGTCTTGTTTTTGTTGTATTCAGTCATTGCTTTATTTATTTCTGAATGTGCATAGGCATGACCTATTGCTTTGTTTATATCTTCTGCACTTGATATAAATATTTCGACATCTTTACCTGACATACGTCTTACATCTTGAACTGCTTCTCTATCTTGTGGGTCTGACATGGCTAAACATATTTTATTTCCATCGATTTTGAACGGAAATACAGTATATCTTTTACATATATTTTCTGGAACCATCTTTGTAGCTAATGTATCTATTTCTGTTCCTTCTAAAAATACACTTTCTATATCTAAAAGTTCTTTTAATACACTTATTAATAAGTTACTATCTATAAGTCCTTCTTGTACTAGAAATTCTCCTAGTCTTTTTCCACTATTTTTTTGCTCTGATAATGCCCATTTAAGCTGGTCTTCTGTTATGTATCCTTTTTCAACCAGTTTGTCTCCTATTCTAACTTTTTTAGCCACAAATTTCACTCCTTTACTATTTCAATTATACCACCATTTATGATTGGATATAAAATAAAATAGTATAAAAGACAGGAAGATTTTCTTCCTGTCTTTTTTATTATATCTTTCATTAAGTTTATAATATTTCTTATAAAAATATTACTTTAATTATTTGTTGAATCCATTTCAGCATTATCTATAAGAACTATATATAGAGCCCCATCTTTTACTGTTGAATCTTTTTCTAAATCAGTTTCCAGTTTATTATCTGTGTATATTTTATTTGGTCCTAAATCACTTAATAATTTCTCTATTTGCGCTTTTGTTAATGTAACTCCATTAGCAGGAGTACCATTACCTACCTTTAGTGCTAATTTGTTGTTAACTAAAAGTAATTCATATCCTCCTCCTATATCTGCTTTGTCTGGAAGAGTATCCATGTAAGTCTTTAAAGTATCTAAACTACCACTAGTTGGCATCTTATTCTCATCTGAATAATAAGATAATGCTGCACTCTTAACTGAACTATAATCAGACTCAACACTTGCTACCTTAGCCTTATTTATATTACTAAATAAAGCTGGAACTGCTACCACTGCTAATATTCCTATAATTGCAATTACTACCAATAATTCCACTAAAGTGAAACCTTTTTTATTCTTTCTTAACTTCATTTTTATTCCCCCTCAATTTTATATTTTAAATTAATACTTACTTATAATATATCTGGTTAAAAATCTAAGTAAAATTATTTACACGTACCAACCAGATTTATTCATGACATATAACTATTTCTTTGAACAAAAAAAGCTATGAAAATAAAAGTATCATAAATACAATTTCATAGCCGGTTGCACCACTAACTCAATATGTTCCAAGGTGCCCACATTACAGAACATACATCAACGTTTCTATTTTATTAAATTTAGAATGATATATAACTCATAATAGAGATACATATCCACTTATATTATATAATAGTTACCACATTTTAGCAATACAGTTTATATTATTTATATATACCAAATTTTAACATATTCAAACATAATTTCTGAAAGTAATTATACTATACAAAAAAAGAAACATCTCCCTACAATTATCATATATCGTAAGGAGATATTTATAAATTATCATTTAGTTTTATCATTGTCATTTCCATCCTTTGCTAATATTTATTTGAAAGCTAAAAGCTATTACAATATAGTATTTTATCAAAAATATCTATATATAAACATTCTATATTCTTGCAGTTATGATTCAGTCACAATCACTATATAAATGAAACTCTTCATTTACAGGTATGCTTATTGTGCAAAATTACTTTCTTTACAGTAACTTTATATAATCCAGAACCCTCTCACAAACACTAAAGATATAGAATAGATACTATTTTCAATTCTTATAAATAAACTTTCAATAGATTTTTATATTTACTTTAGATTGTGACTGAATCACTTAATTATTAGGGGTTCATCTTCATTCCTTCCCATTGGAAACACCTCTTTCTTTAATTTATATTTACATAATACTACATAATTCAATTTTTTTCAATACTTTTTCTAAATATTTTTTATATTCATAAAATTCATAATTTTGTATTTTTTATTAAATTTAGTTTTTAATTACTCATCTACATGTTTTACAAGAAACATTTACTTTTACATACACACATACAGCTCCAATAAATTATAATAATACATAAATTAGATATCAAAAAAGAGTTGCTTAAAAAACTTACATCTTTTTTAAGCAACTCTTATAAATCTAATTAATTAAAATAATTTACTTACTGATTCATTAGAGAATATCATTCTTATGGCATCTCCAAATAAAGGAGCCACTGTTTTTATTTTTATCTTATCTATTCTTTTTTCTTCAGGAAGTTGTATAGTATCAAGGACTATTAACTCACTTATTTCTGAATTAGAAATTCTTTCAATAGCTGGTCCTGATAATACACCATGAGTACAACAAGCATAAACATCTTTTGCGCCAAACTCTTTAAGTGCATTTGCAGCATTAACTATTGTTCCTGCTGTATCTATCATGTCATCTAATAGTATAACATTTTTACCTTTAACATCACCTATTAAGTTCATAACTTCACATACATTAGCTTTTGGTCTTCTCTTATCTATTATAGCTATTGGAACTTCTCCATTTAAAGTATTAGCAAATTTTCTTGATCTAGTAACACTTCCTAAGTCTGGAGATACTACTACTAAATCTTCTATTTTCTTTTCATTGAAGTAATTTGCTAATATTGTTCCACCTAGTAAGTGGTCTAATGGTATATCAAAGTATCCTTGTATTTGAGCAGCATGTAAATCCATTGTTAATACTCTATCTGCTCCAGCAGCAGTTATTAAGTTTGCAACTAATTTAGCAGTGATTGGATCTCTTGCCTTAGCTTTTCTGTCTTGTCTTGCATATCCATAGTAAGGAATAACTGCTGTTATTCTTCCTGCTGATGCTCTCTTTAATGCATCAATTAAGATTAATAACTCCATTAAGTTATCATTTACTGGACTATTAGTAGATTGTACTACAAACACATCACAACCTCTTACTGTCTCATTCATGTTTACACATATTTCACCATCACTAAACGTACCTACTTCACAGTCTAGCACTGATACACCTATATAGTCAGCTATTTTTTGTGCTAACTCTTTCGATGAATTACCTGCAATAATTTTAATCTCGCTTCCGCTAGTATTCATTTATGTAACCCTCCTGAAAATTTTAAAATCCTAATGAATATAATTTATAATAATTTCGAGCTAATTTTATTAGCCAAAATAATAAACTAAATAACTACTTACCTTGGTTATCTTTTTGATTCTTTTTTTCTACCCATCCTTCTTTAACAACTTGTCTTTGTCTTGCTATTGCTAAAGCTCCATCTGGGACATCATGTGTTATTGTTGAACCTGTAGCTATATATCCTTTTTCCTCTACAACTACTGGTGCAACCAAATTAGAATTTGAACCTATAAACGCATCGTCTTTTACTATTGACTTAAATTTATTTTTACCATCATAGTTTACAAATACTACTCCACATCCAATATTTACATTTTTACCAACATGTGCATCTCCTATATAAGAAAGATGAGATGCTTTTGAACCATCTTCTATAACAGCATTTTTTACCTCTACAAAATCACCTATTTTTACATTGTTTCCTAATTTAGTTTTTGGTCTTAGATATGCATATGGTCCAACAGTAGTATTATCTCCAACTTTACTATCAAGTATAGTTGAATTTTTTATTTCTGTTCCAGTTCCTATTTCTGAGTTTGTTATAGATGAGTTCATTCCAATTATACAATCTGAACCTATCTTTGTTTTACCTTGTAACATAACACCTGGATATATTATAGTATCATTACCTATCTCAACATCAGATTCTATATAGGTAGAGTTAGTGTCTATTATAGTCACTCCATTTACCATATGAGATTCATTTATTCTTTTTCTCATAATTTCTTCTGCCTTTGATAATTCCACTCTTGAGTTAACACCCATAAGCTCTTCAATAGTTGAACCTGCAAATGCACCAACTTTTAAGCCTTTGTCTCTCATTATTTTAGCAGTATCAGTTAAATAATATTCACCTTGTGCATTGTTATTATTTAACAAATCTAATGCTTCTCTAAGACTCTTTCCATTAAAACAGTATATCCCAGAATTTATTTCACTTATCATTTTTTCTTCTGAATTTGCATCTTTTTGTTCCACTATTTTAAGAAGGTCCCCCTTCTTATCTCTTATTATTCTACCATAACCTGTTGGATTTCCAACTTTTGTTGTAAGAACTGTGGCATGATATTTATTTTCTATATGGAAATCAAATAATTTCTTTAATGTTTCTTCCTTTATAAGTGGAGTGTCTCCACAAAGTACAACTATTACATCTTCATCATTTATATATTCTTTAGCCATTTTTACAGCATGTCCTGTTCCAAGCTGTTCTGTTTGCATAGCTATCATAGTTTCTTCTGCAAGTTTTTCTTTTACTACATCCGCTTCATGCCCCAAAATTACAACAGTATCCTTTACGCCTGATTTTTTTGAAACATCTATAATATGGTTGACCATTTCTTTTCCACATACTTTATGTATAACTTTTGGGTATTTAGACTTCATTCTTGTTCCTTTGCCAGCGGCAAGGATTATAGCTTTAAAGTTCATTGATACACTCCATTCAATCTAATTTAATTTTATTCGTATTATTATCTCAATCAATATACATTATAATACATTTATTTAACAATTTGTATACAACATATACATTATCACTAATAATATAGCACTTTTTTACTAAAAAGTACATATTTTAATGCAAATTCTACATTTAAAAAGAGCCTAAATGTTCGGGCTCTCTCCATTTTTATATTTATTGTTATTCAGCAGCTACTTCCCATTGAACTAATGCTTCATGATACGCTTGTAAAACTGCATCTTCTAAAACTTGTCTCATTTCTGCATTTATTGGATGAGCTATGTCTCTGAAATTTCCTTCGCCTACTTTTCTGCTAGGCATTGCTATAAATAACCCATTGTGGCCTTCTATAACTTTTATATCATGTACTACAAACAAATTATCAAAAGTTATTGACACTATACATTTCATTTTACCTTCTTCTGTTAATTTTCTTACTCTTACGTCAGTTATCTTCATACCAATATATCCCCCTTTGATTTTGACAGAAATTAATTTATATTAAAATTATTATTGTTGGAATAAATTAATATAAACTGTTTTTTAAGTAATTCTATGGACAACTAGGGATATCCTCTTTTTATTTTTACATATTTTTCTAAATATTTTTTTTATTAATCTTCATCTATCTCAAATTCAAATTCTGAATCATTTTCTCCATCTAAGTCTTCATTTCTATATTCATATTTAAAAGTTTTTAAGTTTGGTTCAACTACTATTTTATCTCCAGTAACATCTAACTGAATTAGTGATATATAATCTTTTACCATTTTTTCTGAAGGATTTGTTGTAGATATGAATACTCCAGTACCTATAACCTCTGCTCCAAATTCATTCATAAGGTCTACCATTCCTTTTATAGTACCTCCACCCCTCATGAAATCATCTATAATTATAACTTTACTATCTGGTTTAAGAGCCTTTCTTGGTAAACTCATACTCTCAACCTTCGAATTATTTCCACTTACATATGTCATACTAAGGGTAGGACCTTCTGATACTTTTATATCTTTTCTTATTATAACTAGAGGTAAATTCATAGCCTTTGCAGTCATAAGTGCCATAGGTATACCTTTTGTTTCCATTGTTACAACATAATCTGCGTCTACATATTCAATGTTTGAAGCAAATATTTTTCCTATCTTAGCAGCTATTGTAGGGTCATAAATTAAATCAATTAAATATAAAAAACCGCCAGATAGTATTCTAGATGTGTCACATATTTTCTCGCACAATTCCATTAAAAACTCTGCATTTTCTGCTATAGAAGTTTTAGGTATATATTTTACTCCTCCTGCTGCACCTGAGATAGTTATAACTTTACCTAAGTGTAGTTTTTCAAATACATTTTTTACAACTAATAAATCTTCACTTATTGTTGATTTTGCTGCATTAAATTGATTTGTAAAATAACTTAATGTATATATTTTATTTGGGTTATCAGATAGTATTTTAACTATTGCTCCAATTCTCTCTGTTCTTTTAAATTTCATTACTATTTCCTCCTACAAGTACCTTTATATAACGTTAAACTAACTAATGCATAACAATTCGTATTGTGGTATAATATTACTTATGTTTTATTATATTCAAAAATAAAATACATATAATATTATATGCATATTAATTATAAAATATTGAACATTATATTATTATACCACAAAAATAGTTCATATTGTAGGACTTAATTAAAAAGAAAGGTGGTTTTATTATGAATATACACTTTATAGGAATTGGCGGTATCAGCATGAGTGCATTAGCCGAAATATGTATCAATAAGGGTTATCAGGTTTCAGGTTCGGATTCAAACGAATCATACCTATTAGACAAACTTAGGGATCAAGGGGCAACTATCTATATCGGTCAAAAAAAAGAAAATATATCAGATGATGTAAATATGGTTGTTTATACTGCAGCAGTTCACCCAGACAATGAAGAACTTATAGCTGCTCGAGAAAAAAATAAATTAATAATGAACAGAGCTACTTTTTTAGGTCAGATTATGAGGGAGTATAAAAACTCTATAGCAGTTTCTGGGACACATGGAAAAACTTCTACAACATCTATGTTGTCTACAATTTTTGAATATGCAGACTTAGACCCTACTATATTGGTTGGTGGTAACTTAAGTATGATAGGCGGTAATGTTAAGATAGGTAATTCTAACCACTTTATAACTGAAGCATGTGAATATGTAGATAGTTTCCTTAATTTTAATCCTAAGATATCTATAGTTTTAAATGTTGAGGAAGACCATCTTGATTATTTCTCTGGTATAGATGAAATCAAAGCTTCGTTTAACAAATTTGGTAAACTTTTACCTCCAGATGGATATTTCATAATAAATGGTGATGATGAAAATGTTGATGACATATTGTACGATGTTAAAGCTACTATTATAAAATATGGTAGAGATTCTGACAATGATGCTGTTATAAAAGATATACATTTTGACAATGGTGGTCACGGAATATTTAAAATAGAGTACCAAGGAAAAGATTTAGGAGAATTTGAACTTTCTGTATATGGCCTTCATAACATATACAATGCTTCTTCTGCTATAATGGCAGCTCTTGTTTCTGGTATTGATTTAGAGACTATAAGAAAAAATATAAAAATATATAAAGGCGTAGGAAGAAGATTTGAATCTAAGGGATATTACAAAAATGCCTTAGTAATAGATGATTATGCACATCATCCAACTGAGCTAAAGGCTACTTTAGCTGCTGCTAAAAAGTTAAAAAAATCAACTTTATGGTGCATCTTCCAACCGCATACTTACACTAGAACAAAATCTCTTTTAGGTGAATTTTCAGAAGCTTTCTATGCAGCTGATAAAGTTATAATAACAGATATATATGCTGCAAGAGAAGATGACCCAGGAGATATACACTCTAAAGACTTAGTTGAAAAATTATATCAAAACAATGTAGATGCTATCTACATAAAAGAATTTGAGGATATAGTAAAATATTTACGTGAAAATGTTAATGATAATGATTTAGTAATAACTGCTGGTGCTGGTCCAATATATAAGGTTGCAGACTTACTAGTTGAAAAATAGTATGTAACTAAAAATAACATATAAAAATTAATTTAGGCTATCAAATGATATAATCACTTGATAGCCTTCTTAATATTTTATTTCTTTCCAATCTCAAATATTTCATTTTTAAGATAATCAAATAAACTTGTATGAACCTCGTAGTAAGAGACAGTTTTCTTAGAAGTAACTTTTACATAATCCTTGCCCATTGTATCCACTTTCACCGCAAAATTTTCACCTTTTATATTTATACTGAAATTATAATCACTTCTTTCCTTACTTTTTTCTGGCTGAACCTTTCCTACAACTCTTTTTGAAATCATCTTATGTGCTAAATCATCAAACTTCCATTTATGAATCTTCTTAGTTTCTTTTCCATAAGTTATAGTGACCTCTTTCCAGTCTTTATAGTGACTCAAAAGGTCAAATGAAGTATATATGCTCTCATCTAAAAGCTTCTTAAAAGAATTCTTGGAATCAATTGGAACTTTATAATATTCCTCTTTATTTACAGTATAGACTCTAAAAAAATTAAGGTCTGTAGAAAATTTAATTCCATCATCAGAATACCCTTCATAAATTGCTTCATAAGAAGTAGTATTTCTCACTTTCTTAAATTCGGAGAAAAAGAACTTTATCTCGTTCCACATATCTTCTTCGATTTTTATGTTTTCTACATTTTTATCTGATACATAAATTTTCTTCTTCTCTTTTATTTGAGTCATTAAAGACCTATTATCTTCTGTCTCTGTTTCTACTTTCTTTGGAACCTCACTCTTATCCTTTTCCATGTTTAGACCTATTTTAAAAGATATAAAGTATATTATAAAGAAAACAACTACTCCTATTAATATTGCAGCTTTTTTCTTTAGTTTTCTTTTCTTACTCATTTAACCACCCCTAGAGTTTATAGTCATAAAACAATTATATAACTTTTTACACTTTTTTTTAAGCTATAATTATTTTATACACTTATTTCCTTGGCAATTAGTGCATGGTTCAACATGAACTGTTATCCCTTTTACAAATTCCATATGTTTTATTATATGTTTTTCCAACTTAGTAGCAATATCATGCCCCTGTTTTACTGTTAGATTTTCATCAACACATATAGTCAAGTCCACATATGCCATAGCTCCATGTTTTCTAGTCTTTATATCTCCTAGATTTTTAACGCCCTCTGTATCTGCTACAATAAACTTTAATTCTTGTCTTTCTTCTTCTTCAACTGAAACATCCATCAATTCATTTACAGAACTTATAAGTATATCAATTCCTACCTTAGCTACAAATACTGCTACTACAACTGATGCAATTGGGTCTAATGGTTTAAATCCTAAAATAGAACCTCCTATACCTATAAATGCAGCCACTGAAGATAGAGCATCTGACCTATGATGCCAAGCATCTGCTTTTAAAGCTGGTGAATTTATCTTTTTAGCAACTTTTATTGTTATTCTATATTGATACTCTTTTATCAAAATTGAAATGACTGACACTATTAATGGAAGTATTGATGGAACACTCAATGCATCTAAGTTAAATAAGGATTTAATAGCCCCTATACCTATTGTGATAGAAACAAATATAAGTAATATTGATAATACGAATGATACCAATGTCTCTGCCTTTTCGTGACCATAATTATGTTCCTTATCTCCTGGTCTAGAAGATACATAATTACCTATCAGCACACCTACAGAACTTATAATATCTGAGGCTGAATGTAATCCATCTGCAATCATAGCACTAGAATTACCAATAATACCAGCTATCACCTTAATTATTGTTAAGACTATATTCCAAATTATTGATTGTATTGTTATTTTATTTGCTTCCTCGTACCTTGTTTCCATTGTTATTCCTCCTCATAAACCAAATCTAAATATTATTAAAAACATATATTTAAACATAAATTAAAGTTATTATTATATTCAAATGTATATCTTTTACTTTCAATAGAGATTATCAATCTTCTATAAAATGAAAAATCACCTAGCTTGAGCTAGGCGATATATATATATTATACACTATTACTTAAATTTATGCTTCTTTTATTATCTCTATTACCATTTTGGCAGAATCATATAAATCCTTTATAGCTATATGTTCATCTAATGTATGAGCATTTTTCATACCTATTCCTAGAGTTATAGCTTCAATACCATTTTTACTTAATATATTAGTATCGCTACCTCCTCCTGTAGATTCAGTATGACCTTCTATTCCTAAATTTGAAAATGCTTTTTTTGCAAGTTGTATTATTTCTGAATCTTCATTAACATCTATTGGAGTATATGCTCTATTTACATCTATTTCAATTTTAGCTCCAAAATCCTTAGCGGCTTTTTCAAAAGTTTCTACCATATGTTTAGTTTGAATATCTAATTTATCTTCTTTTAGACTTCTAGCTTCTGCAACTATGTTAACTTCTCCTGTTACTATATTTGTAGCTGTTCCACCATTTATAATTCCTATGTTAGCAGTTGTTTCTTCATCTATTCTAAGTAAATTCATATTATCTATTGCTCTAGCAGCTACCATTATAGCACTTATACCAGCTTCAGGCTCAAGACCTGCATGAGCTGTCTTTCCTAATATCTTAACATTTATTACATCTTGTGCAGGAGCTTTTACTATTATCTCTCCAGGAGAACCACCACTATCTAATACAAAGGCATATTTAGAATCTATTTTTGCATAGTCTAAATTTTTAGCTCCAACTAATCCACATTCTTCACATATAGAGAATACAACTTGAATATCAGTATGTTCTATATTGTTTTCTTTTACCTGTCTTAATCCCTCTAATATAGCTGCTATACCTGCTTTATCATCAGAGCCTAATATTGTAGTACCATCACTTTTTATTATTCCATTTACTTCATCCACTATAGGTTTTACCCCTATTCCTGGAGTTACTGTATCCATATGTGAACTAAATAATATTTTCTTTCCTTCTTTATTTCCTTTTAAAGTAGCTATTATATTGCCTGTTTCTCCATTTGCTTTTTCACCAGCATTATCTACTACAACTGAACAACCTATTTCTTCTAACTTTTTAACTAATACTTTAGCTACATTCCCCTCTTTTAAAGATAAACTGTCTATCTGTATTAATTCAAGGAACTCATTTAAAATTCTTTGCTCGTTTATCATAATCTTCCTCCATAATATAATAGGTATTTCAACATATATTGTAGTGTAATATTTAAATATTATCAATAGTTTTTAAACTTTTATATCATTTTCATTAATTTTCTTTACTAAAATGAAAGTTAAAGTTAAATTCTTTCATTCTTATTGTTTTATCTAACTATATTTCTCTGTCTAGAATCTATAAAGCATAACCAGTAGCCTAAACTATTGGTTCTATGGTCACAAACTTGATATCTTAAAAATCCTGTGCTTCCATTATCTGGTTGTTCATTTCTATTCCCTGGAATAGCATAAATATAATGCTTTCTCTTATTATATTCATCATATTGTACTCCAAATAAGTAATGTCTATATTTATATGAATGTAAAACTGCATCACTATACATTGTATAATTCAATACATTTAAATATCCTAAATAAGGCATTGAATATCCACACAATGTTGTAGGATTTACCTCTATTTTCCACCATCTTGTATTGTCTATATAATCTGCTGTAAAAGGCTTAACTTCTCTGAATAATTTTAACCCTTTCTTTATTTGTCTAGGCATAAGTAATGTTCCAGCTTGCTTATTTCCATTATCTACTTGACTTATCCCATTGGCTCTTTTTACTTTTTCAATATTATTTTGTTCTTTTTGAGCTTTCTTTGACTTAGTAGTTTTTGGAGAAGCAACTATCTTTTCTTCATGTATTATTTCAAAGTCATCTTCATCCTCATCATATTCCTCATCATATTCCTCATCATCTTCTATATCGTCATAGCATTCATTTTCTTTAGCCTTGTTATAATTTTCTATTTCTTTATAGTTATTAAATTCTTCAATTTCACCATCACTAGAATCTTCTATATCTGCTCTTGCCTTTAATTCTACATCTTCACTTTCATCATCTTCCCAATAATCGTCATATTCATCTTCATCATATTCTTCTATGATATATTCTTCGTCACTATCACTATTTTCTTCATTGTCATCATCATCTTCTCTATATTCTTCACTTGCATCATCTATATCGTCTTCTAAATACTCTTCTTCACTTTCAGCTAATTCTTCATCTTCTACATCTTGGAATAATATGTCCTCATAATTTTCAATCTTATTTCCCTTAAAGCCAACTAAAGGAATATTTCTTTCATACAATAAGGCAATTCCTTTTATCTCTTCATCATAATCCTCTAAATCTAAAACAAATTCACCTCTTCCTTGTTCATTTAAAATTATATTTCCTAAGTCTATTAATCCATGGTCACCTTTTATTGCTACTGCTTTATACCCATCTTTAACATATTTTAGATTTTCTACATATAATGCAATGATTGATTTTTCATCATTTACTTCGACTTTTGCAAAAGCTTTTGGCAGTACTCGTTCTTTGTATCTAAAGTTTATGTCTTTAGCTTCTAGTATTATATAGTCTCTTTTAAACTTTCTTTTAGAACCCACTGCAATCCCCCCTTAACACAGTTTCTCTAAACAATATATGTTAATAAAATAAAAAAAAGTACCTCCTATTTAGAAGATACTTTTGTATTTACTATATTTGAAAGAACTGCAAACTCTTCTATACTAAGAGTTTCACCGCGTCTTTTTTCATCTATATTAGCTTCTTTTAATATTTTTCTTATTTCATCCTTATTAAGAAAACCAAGGCCTCCCAATGAATTAAGTAGAGTTTTCCTTCTTTGTCCAAAAGATGCTTTTACTGTCTTGAAAAATATTTCTTCATTATGAACATCATATTTCTTTTCAGCTCTAACATGTAAACCTATAACTGTTGAATCTACATTAGGCTGTGGTATAAACATATGTCTTGGAGCCTTTGCTACAATTTCTGTTTCACAATAGTACTGAACAGCTATAGACAATGCTCCATAATCCTTTGTACTTGGAACAGAATTCATTCTATCTGCAACTTCTTTTTGAACCATAACCACTATATCTGTTACAGGTATATCCTCTTCTAAAAACTTCATAACTATTGGTGTAGTTATATAATATGGAAGATTTGCTACAAGCTTAACTGGTCCACCATTTAATTTATCTTTTATTAGCTCTTGTATATCTACTTTTAATATGTCTTGATTTATAACTTCTATGTTCTCTAAATCTGATAAGGTATCTTTCAATATAGGAATTAAGTTTTTATCAATTTCTATAGCTACTACTTTTTCTGCTACCTTACCCATTTCACGAGTTAGTGTCCCTATACCAGGTCCTACTTCTATTATATTATCTCCTTCTGTGACTCTAGCTCCATCCAATATTTTATCTATTATATTACTATCTATTAAAAAATTCTGACCTAAAGACTTTGAAAATTTAAAATTATGTTTTTGTACTACTTCTTTTGTTGCGCTATGTGAAGATAGTCTATCCATCGTTTACTCCTTTTTAACTTATTTTAAGATTTTATCCTATTAATTATACTTAATTTACATGTATTCAAAGCAAAATATTTATTAAAGACAATTTATTTTAAATTACTCTGTAATTTTATATTTATTTTTTATATTTTTTTCCATATCATACATGATTACATTTAAATTTGTTTTAATGCACTTACAAATTCTTCTCTTTCAACACCATAATTATTTAATCTATTTAAAAATTGCTTTGCATTTCCATAGCCAATTCCAAGTATTTTACCAAGTGCATCTCTCCTAGATGATGCATCTTCATTTCCTATAAGACCATTTCTAATCAAATCAACTTGTTTAAATTCATCTCTTTTTTCTGTACTTTCAGTTCTAACTTTATTTAAAGCTGTTATTATACTTTTTGGAGTAGCATTTTCTATCCCTATATCTCCATCCTTTTTAGCTTCTTCTCTTGGTAAAAACGCATGTTTACATCCTGGGACTTCTGATGCTATTTTTTTTCTTATTTTTTCACCTGCAAAGTCTGGGTCTGTAAATATTATAACTCCACGTCTTTCATTAGCTGATTTTATACGCTCCATTACTCCTTTTGGAAATCCAAATCCACCTGTGGTTATAAGTTCTGCATCTATTGCTCTCTTAACTGCTGTAACATCGTCTCTTCCCTCTACTACTATTATCTCTTTTATCATATAAATTCACCTTTTATTTGTTTTTAGTTTTTGTTTACATCTCTTTATTTTAAGGTTTTTATTTGATTTAATCAAGGCACTAACCTATTTATTTTTATTTAGAAATCTATAGTTTAAGAAAAATTTATTTCTACTAGATAAATATATTCACTATTATATTCTATTGAATCACTTATAAGCAACAATAAGTCCCATGTAGCATTACCTATATTAATATTATATCATCCATACAATTTTCTTTTTTAATATCAATGATTTATAGAAAAAATATGTAGGTCTCATGACAAATATAAAATCCAACAAAAAAGAACCTAGATATAAAATTTATATTCTAGGTACTCTTTTGTTGGATTTTATTAATGAATTTAACTTTCCTTTTCTGTCTTTCCATCATATTTTGATATCCATTTATTTAATATAGTTTCTCTATTTTTTGCTGCTGATTTTAAATCATTATCTATCATTTGCTCTAATGGCTTTTTAGGGAATCCTTCTGGGATTGGATTTCCTGTATCAACTGTAGTAACTGCATAGTTCTTAGAATACTCATTCATTGCATCTTTACTTATCGCCCAATCTAAAAATATCTTAGAAGCTTCTTTTATATTATCTTTTTTTACAAGAGCATTTGCTTCTATATCCCATCCAGAACCTTCTTTTGGAAACACTACTTCCACTGGATAACCTTCTTCTTTTAATTTTATGCCTCTGTATCCAAAAGATATCCCTATAGGGTATTCTCCTGAAGCTGATGATGTAGCTGGAGCTGAACCAGATTGAGTATATACACCAATATTTTCATGTAGCTTATCCATATACTGCCATGCCTTTTCTTCTCCCATAATTTGTATAAGCGCTGACACTGTTAAATATCCTGTTCCAGAAGAAGATGGATTTGGCATAGATATAAGCCCCTTATATTCTGGCTTTATCAAATCTTCATAAGAACTAGGAACTGGTATATTTTTATCTTTTAATTCTTTAGTATTTACAGTTATACCTGTCATCCAAGCATCTATACCAACCCATGAAGGCACTTCTTTATCATCTTTAAATGCAGTGTCTATCTTATCAGACCCTTCTGGAGCGTATGGTTCTAGCATTCCTTGGTCATCTGCAACTAACAAACTTGTGGCAGCAATCCCCCATACAACATCTGCTTGTGGATTATCTTTTTCTGCTAATAATCTCGCTGTTATATCTCCTGTCGATGCTCTAACAACATTTAATTTAATATCTGGATATTTTTCTTTAAATGTAGCTAAATATGGGTCTATACTGTCTTCTTCGATTGCTGTATAAACTGTTAATTCTCCTTTTGTTTTACTATCAGACTTTGAGTCTCCACCTGATGAAGCAGTGCTACACCCTGTTATTACACTCAATAAAAGCGTTGATAATACTCCTAAAGAAACTAGCTTCTTAAATTTCATCTTTACCTCCCCTATGCAACATCTTTTTGTTGCCATTTTTGTGTATTGTTTTTTAATTTTTTTGTTACGAATTCATAGCAAAGTCTTACTATTATATTTGTTAAAAGCACTAATACTGCCATAGCTGCTGATGGCCCTATATATCCTATCTCATCTAACTTCAATATGGATATTGATGCAGTCTGAGTCTGAGGGGTATACAAAAATATTAATGCTGAAACAGTAACCATTGAATTTACAAAATAATATACTACTATCTCAAGTATTGATGTTATAGACATTGGTACTGTGATGTTAAAAAACACTTTATAAAATGGAATATTTATAGATTTTGCTACTAATTCATACTCTCTATCCAACATTTTTAGTGATGAGTTTGAAGTTATAAAGCAAACAGAATAAAAATGTACTATGTTTACTATGACAAGTATGACTGTACCACCATATAGGAAATTTAGTGGATTACTTGCTGAGTTAAAAAAAGTTATATATGATATTCCTAGTACTAGACCTGGTAATGCCATTGGTATCATAGATAAGAAGTAAGCTGTTTGTCTTAATCGTGGAAATTTATCCACTTTTTCTATCATGTATGCACTAAAAAACACAAATATAGTTCCAAATATAGCTGTTAGTGTTGATATTTTTAAACTGCTTAAATAAGTTTTTAATCCGCTTCCTAAAATACCTTTAAATGTATAATGTTCCATCGTAAAACTTAGGTTATATGGCCATAATTTTATAACTGAACCTATAACTGAAACGAATATCAAAATGAAGATTAGTAAAGTTATAAAACTACATGCTATTAAAAATACTCTATCTCTAAATTTATTTTCTTTAATTTTATAAGGCATAGATTTTGCTGTTATAGTCATTCCTTGTTTTTTACTTGCCACCTTGTCTAATGTAAAAGCTATTAGTACAGGAATTAACATTACCATAGAAACAGTTGCCCCCATTGGTATATTAAACTGCCCTACTACTTGCTTATATATATCCGTAGCTAATACATTATAGTTTCCTCCAACTACCTTTGCTGCTCCAAAGTCTGTAAATGCAAGTATAAAGGATACAAAGAAAGAACTTACTAGTGAATACTTTATGCCTGGAATTGTAATTTTAAAAAACTTTTTAAAGTCACTAGCCCCTAAGCTATCTGCTGCTTCATAAAGTCTATAATCTGCCATTGAAAGTGCTACCGATAATATTAAGAAAGCTTGTGGAAACGTAAATAGTATCTGAGAAATAATTATTCCTAATGGTCCATATAATGGTACCTCAAGTCCCATTGTTGTAAAGATTCCTTTATTTCCAAAAAGGTATATAAGTGAAATACCATATAACATAGTTGGTGCAAAAAGAGGAAACATTCCCATAGTTTTGAAAAAATTCTTAAATTTTATATTTGTTCTTGTTATTGCATATGAATAGATAAATGCTAAACACAGCGATATTAAAGATGAAACTGTGGATACAAAAATTGAATTTTTAAATGATGCTATAAGACTTGGATTTTCAGCATATTTACTAAAATTTGAAATACCTATGAAGTTTCCACTTGTATCTAAAAATGCATTTTTTAATAATGATACTAAAGGAAACAAAATAAATACTATTAGTACAATTAGCGAAAAAATCAGAAAATATTTTTGTATTGTGCTATCACTTATCCTTCTTTTGTTTTTTGTTGTTATCATTTATTCACCCCTAGCTATTTAAGCACATCCCTCTGATTTATATTCTACAATTCCCTCTTTGGGAATTTTGAAATTTATTTTAGACCCTATACACAGTTTCATTTGTTCTGCAACTTTTGAAACTATGTCTAATTTTATTTTCTTAGAACAATATTCAACTGTAATTCTATAGTTAAATCCTCTAAATTCAATATCTAAAATCTCTCCAACTTTGATGTCATTGTCTTTAGAATCTCTATTAAATTCTACCTTTATATCTTCTGGTCTGATAGCTATCTTATTAATACCATCATCTATAAAGTTTATTGTTCCTATAAAGTCAGCTACAAAAGGTGTCTCTGGATTTTTATATACTTCTTTTGGAGTCCCAACCTGTATTATTTCTCCACTATTCATAACAACCATTTTATCTGCTAAGCAAAGTGCCTCTTCTTGGTCATGAGTTACCATTATAGTGGTAATTCCAAGCTTTCTATGTAAACTTCTAATCTGTTCCCTAAGTTTCAACCTTACTTTTGCATCCAATGCAGATAATGGTTCATCAAGAAGTAAAAAATCTGGCTCTAAAGCAATTGCACGAGCTAGCGCGACTCTCTGTTGCTGTCCTCCTGATAATTGCGATGGATACTTTTTCTCATATCCATTTAGTTCGACAACTTCTAAAACTTCTTTAACTTTCTTATCAATATTAGATTTATTTATATTTTTATTTTCTAAGCCAAAAGCTATATTTTTGTAAACAGTCATGTTTGGGAATAGTGCATATGACTGAAAAACTATACCAAAATTTCTACTTTCAGGTGGTGAGTTCGTCATATCCTTATCATTTATTATTATTTTTCCATCATGTTTGTCTTCAAGACCTGCAATTATTCTAAGCAATGTACTTTTCCCACAACCACTTGGTCCCAATAAACAAATAAACTCTCCTTTTTCAATATCAATAGATATATCTTTTAGCACTTTAGCTTGTCCATAACTTTTACTTACATCTTTAACTTGTAAAAAAGACATTTATAAAACCCCTCCTAAGGCTAACCTAAACTTAAATAAATCTTCTCTATTTAAGCTTTTACTTCCTAGGTCACACTCATGCTGAGAGTAAAGCCCATGATAATCTGAGCCTCCTGTAACAACTAAGTTGTATTTCTTAGCATAAGAAAGTGACTCTTTTTCTAAGTCTTTATTGTGAGATGGATGATACACTTCTATCCCATCTAATCCAATATTCACCATATCTTCAATAGCATTAAAATTGTCCATTTGGCCAGGATGAGCTAGTATGCAAATTCCACCAGAGCTTTTTATAGCTCTTATTGCATCTTTATAATCTACATATTTTAAAGATACATAAACCTTACCATTTCCTCTATGAAACAACTCTTTATATAAACTTGAATATATTTTATCTGTGTACCCTTTATCTATAAGTGCTTTCATTATATGTTGTTTAAATATTCCAGTCTTTGATGAATATTTCTTTACATCTTCTAGAGATATTTTATATCCTAAATCTATAATTTTATTTACCATCTTAACAGATGCTTTATGCCTATCGCAAACCATTGGATTACATAAATTTTTTATTTCTTGACTATTTAAATCTATATTATAGCCCAAGATATGAACTCTTTTTCTGTTTTTATAATCGTATGCTGATATTTCTATACCTGGTATTATAGTTATTCCATAATTTTCTCCCAATATGATAGCTTCATCTAGTCCAGACAATGTATCATGATTTGTTATTGCTAAAACACTTATATTCTTTTCTAATGCTCTCTTAATTATTTCTTCTGTAGTGAAGTTGTTATCTGATATGCTTGTATGGCAATGTAAATCTGTTAACAATCTTTATACCTCCCTTTTATAAACTGTCTTTCCATTTACAATAGTATTTACAACTCTTGGATACTCACTATCAATATCCAATAAAACTAAATCTGCTTTTTTATTTTCTTTTATGCTACCTCTTTCATCATATATACCAACTGCTTTAGCTGGATTTGAAGTAAATAGGTTAACTGCTTTATTTAGACTGTTAGTTCCTTGTGCAACTATGCACATGGACTTTATCATTGCTGATGGAAGATAGTCTGAACAAACAATATCACAACAATCTTCCAATATAGCATCCATCGCCTTTAAGTTGTTATTATGAGATTTCCCTCTTACAATATTTGGGGCACCTAGACAAGTTAAAACACCCAGTTTCTTTGAATATTTTGCAACTTCAAGAGTTATAGGAAATTCAGATACATTAACTCCTATATTTTTTATAAAATCCATTTTTTCTAATGTATCATCATCATGTGATGCAACATTTATATTTTTAGTTTTTGCCCTTCCTATGACACTAGCTATTTTATTCCAATCTAAATTATCATGTAAATCTACTAATTCATCTAACCATGTATCTACATAATTTTCTGTTACTCCCCATACTTTAGTAGCATATTCTCTATAGAACTTCGGATTTGTATATTGACCTTGTCCTGGAGAATGGTCCATTATAGATAAATAGTCTATTTTATCTTTGTCTAATAACTCTGATACCTTATCTAAACCTTCATGGTACAACACTTCATACCTTAGATGAACTTTATGATTTATACTCTTACTATTTATATTTTTGTACAAATCGATATTTTCAATCATTTTTAAAGAATTATCAATACTTCTAACTCCTACTCCATCACCTAGAGATATAGAATGATAAACTGTTGTTATTCCATTTGCAGGTAGTTTTTTATCTAGCTCATAAAATGCCATATTAAATGGTAATAATGTACTTGGTCTTGGCTCTATTTCCTTTTCAATAGCATCACTATGAATATCTATGATACCAGGTATAACATATAAATTTTTTGCATCTATTATTTCATCTATCTCGTTGAAATCTAGTAAGTAGTCAATCTTATCATTTGAGACTTTCTTTATTGTATCTCCTTCTATAATTAAATGGCCATTTTCTAATATTTTATCTTCCAATACAATATTTGCATTATGAATTAATTTTACCATCTAAGCTACCCCGCTTTCACTTATAGTGCCTTTTGTCATAGTAAAGGTTTTATCTATAACTGTCTCCATAAATTCTATATCATGAAATATCCCTATCATTGTAGTTCCTTGATTTTTAAGTTCCAACATTTTTTCTTTTACGTATATTTTAGATTGATTATCAAGTGATGCAGTTGGTTCATCAAGCAACAAAAGTCTAGGTTTTTTAACCATAGCTTGTGCTAGATTTAACCTTAACTTTTCTCCGCCAGAAAAATTATTCGGATAGGCATCCCACAAGTTTTCCTTTATTTCAAACTGAGTCAGTATATCTTTCGCCATATCATATGCACAATCTTTTTCAAATCCACTCTCAATTAAAGAATGTACTACTAGCTCAATAGCAGTTATTCGTGGAAGTGTTTTTAAAAACTGTGATACATATCCTATTTCCTTTTTTCTAAGATTTATCATTTCTCTATCGCCAATTGTAGATAAATCTATCTTTCCGTATATTTCTGAGTTGAATATTATTTCTCCAGTCGTTGGGATATAGGTTTTATAAATACTTTTTAATATAGTAGACTTTCCCGCTCCAGATTTTCCTATTATTCCTAAAAATTCACCTTTAGAAATTGTAAAATTTATTTCACTACACGCTTTTATAGTTTTGTTTAATGCATGTAATTCAAAATCTTTGCTAAAATTATTTACTTTAAGTATAATTTCTTCCATTTTATTTAAAACCCCCATTTTACTTATTACAAATATTATTTATAGTAGTGAATTTATAAGTTGCTGAGTATATGGATGCTGTGGGTCTTCCATTATCTGGTCTGTTAAACCAGATTCAATTACACTTCCATTTTTCATCACAATTGTCCTATCAGCAAGCATTTTTATAACATCAAAGTCATGAGATACTACTATCATAGAAATTTTAAGTTCTCTTTGTATTTCCCTTATTAAATCTAATACCTCAGCTTGTACAGAAACATCCAGTCCTGTTGTAACTTCATCTAATAAAAGTATTGGAGGATTATTAGAAAGTGCTTTTGCTATTTGAACTCTTTGTTGCATTCCTCCACTAAAATATTTTGGTTTATGGTCTATTCTCTCTACAGGTATATTAGTCTTTACTAGAAGTTCTTTAGCTCTATCTCTTATTTTCTCAACATTATATATATTTGCCATTAATAATTTCTCTGCTATATTTCCACCACTACTAAAATTCAAATTTAAACCAAGATGGGGATTTTGATATACAATACCCATAAAATGATTCTTTATGTACCTCTTTTTTTGGTCTGAGAGTTCTAATATATTTTCGAACTCGTCATAATTTGATATGTACACTTCTCCACTATTTGCATTTTCTTGAAAAAACAAAATCTTTAACAATGTACTTTTTCCTGAACCAGATTCTCCAACAATACCAAGAACTTCTCCTTCATAAAGTTCAAGATTTACATTATTACATGCAACTATAGAACCACAATATTTACATATATTATTACTTTCATATCCTGTACTCTCAAAACACTTTTCACATCCATCTCCATAAATAAGATTGATATGTTTTCCTATTAATACTCGTTTATCTATATTTTCTATTTTTTTGTCTTCTCCTAGTTTTGCACTACTCATTCCAAGCACCTCCAATTGCCACATCTACGCTATCATTTCTTAACCTAACTTTTTCACAATAACTTGTATCAGAACAACTATAGTACTTTTCATTAGTATCACTGTCATATACTTCATCTAAAAATGTGTTTGAACTTTTACATAAACTACAATGTTTTCCTTCAAATTTTTCCTCTTCAAATTTATAGTCATCAAATTCTAAGGGTTCTACCTTTGTGTATGGAGGTATGGCGTATATTCTCTTTTCTCTACCTGCACCAAATAAAAATAAGTTATCTGACATATTTAATTTCTTTATATCAAATCTTGGTATTGGTGATGGATTCATTAAATATCTATCATTTACTTTACATGGATACTCTGCTGCTATTGATATATCATCAAATTTAACTATATCTTCATACAGATATACCCACATCCTGCTATAATCTTCTTCTGAATGCATCCTCCTTGTCTCTACTTCACTAGGTTCTACTATTCTAAGTGTCTCTGGTATTGGCACTTGGAATATCATTATTTGATTAGACTTTAATTTTTCTTCTGGTATTCTATGTCTTGTTTGAATCAATGTAGCTTTTAATGTATCTTTTGTAGTTTCTACATTGCTTACACTTGAAATAAAATTTCTTATATTACAAGCATTTGTAGAATCGTCACTACCCTGGTCAATCACTTTTACTACATCACTTTCACCAAGCAATGATAGTGTTAATTGTAGTCCTCCAGTCCCCCATCCTTTGGCAATAGGTAATTCTCTTGAACCAAAAGGTACTTGATAACCAGGTATTGATACTGCTTTTAGTATTTTTCTTCGGATTTCTTTTTTTGTATTTTCATCTAAAAAACCATAGTTATATATCACTTAATTTCCCTCCATATCCTATTTTATTCTTTCTACATCTGCTTTAAAATCTACATAGTGAGGAAGCTTAAAGTGAGATATAAACCCTAATGAATCTATACCATCTATATGAAGTAATACAAATTCTTCATCTTGGGCTAATTTTTCACTATTTGGTTCCAAAGATTTATCTAGTATAGCCATAGATATAGCCTTATTTTCATTATTTCCCATACAAAGACCATATCCTAAAGACATTTTATTTATATCTCCCGATTTATTTTTATAATTTTCAGACTTATTTTGTGATGCTTTTGATACTATTTCACACTCAGTAACCAACATTTCTCCTATTGTTATTTGCTCATCTTCATAAATAGGATGTTTTATTTTTATATATACATCTCCTGTTCTAAGCTCACTTATATATGGATGCTCATCACCAAAACCTCTTACAATAGAATAAGCAAACCCTGATACTGCTCCACTTTCACCTCTAGTAAGTGCCTGCAATTTTGCTGACCTAGAAACTGGAAATCTTAGACTATTTCTTGTAATATCATCTATTACTTCTTCTTCTAATTTATCTTCATAAGTATCCTCTTCCAACAAATTCTCGTTTCTAAATATATTAGATACCTTTGTGAATTTAGGTATTTCATTCACTCTTTCTAAGTCATTTATATAGTTAGCTTTAAAATCTCTATTTTTTTCTTCATCCTCTTTAATCAACTCTATATTTAGTATTCTATTTTCATAATCTCTAGTTGCTCCAAGATACTGCCCTCCTGGTATATCTTTAAATGTAGCTGAGATTCTTCTACCTATTCTCATTTGTTCTGTATTTATAGGTTCTGAATAAGTTACTCTAGGCATTGTTGACCTTAATGCTCTTATATAGAAGGATGCTTCTAATATATCACCTTGAGCCTGTTTTATAGCTAATGCAGATAATTCCTTGTTGTATAGACTTCCCTCAGAAATCACTTTATCCACAGCATAAGACATTTGCTCCTTAATTTGTTTTACATCTATTGGTAGGCTTTCTCCTTTTATTCTATAAAATTCAAGTATATTTCTAGCCTGTAATATAGCTTCTTCTCCACCTTTAACTGCCACATAAGCCATTATTATAATACCTCCCAACTTAATTTTGATGACCTTGGTATAAATGCAACTTCTCCTTTTTTATCTATTAAAATCAAATCTGCCCCTGTCGGATAGTCTTTATTTATCATAAGTAATTTTTCTAAGAATTCTTGTTTAACTCCATCTATATATAAATTCTTTTTAGATTTTATACCAGGACCACTTAAATAAAGTCTTATGAATTTATCTTTATAATCTGTCGATAGTTCGTTTACTTGATGTATTATAGTTGTACTTTCATCAGGATATTCAAAAGAACCTATTTTAATTTGTAGTATATCTAGTTCTGAATTAATATCTAAAAACAGGTAGTCTGATTTATTGTAATTTACTTGGCTTGACATTGTCAGTGCTCTTATATTTTTTATATCTTCTTTAGTACAGTTTTCTATATAGAAGGTAACTTCTTGGTCTAATAAAGTAATTGCTATACCAATTGCTCCATTTGATAATTTTGTATTATTTTCTATAGTTATATTATTGATGTTATTTAATTTCCCAGGAAATGAAGCACTATCTAGCAACTTTCTATATATTTCTTGCATGTAACTTACCATGATTCTCCTCCTACTTAATCCATAGTATTGAATTGGACTTTTGTTTTATTAATTAAACTAAATTCATTAATAAGTTCTTGCTCATATCTTAAGCTTTCTTCATAGATACTTTTATTTATGTAATTCTTTAATTCATCAAATTTATTATTATTGCTATGTAAAACTGCATCTATAGTTGCCAGACAAATAGATTTTTTTTCATTATTTTCTGCAACTATACCATAACCTAAGCTTTCATCTACCTTAACACTACACTCTGTAACTAATATTTCTCCTAAATTAAATGTAGTATTTTTTACACTTTCGTTAGCTCTTACCATCACTGTAGCTAGGCTAGGGCCTTTAATTATAGAAATGCTTGATGTATTTTTTATCATTAAATATATTTGCTCCAATTTCTCATAGTTCATATTTATCAATATCTTAGTACTATCAACTGTATGCAAGATTTTGCCTCCTTAATCTTTCCTCTATTTACTTATTTCTAAGAATATAATATACAATCTAAGTTAAATAGATATTACGTTTGAGTTAATTCTAATGAATATCTTGTAAATTCTTTTTTAACAATGTTAAGAAATATATTGTAAGACTACTAAAAAATTATAATATTACAAATAAAAAAAGCATACCACTCAAACTGAATGGTATACTTTCTCTATATTTATAACTATTATTTTTATATAATTGTAATAATTGTAAATTTTATTTTTAATTTAACTATTTTATATTAAAAAACTTCTTCGCATTCTCTTTAGTAACTTTACACACTTCCTCATAAGATATTCCTTTTTCTTGAGATATCTTATCTGCAACAAAAGCTACTTGAGAAGGATTATTTCTCTTTCCTCTATGTGGTTCTGGTGACATATATGGTGAATCCGTTTCTATAAACAGTCTTTCTAGAGGTATCTCTCTTACAACTTCTCTAGTTTTTTTATTGTTTTTAAAAGTAACTGTTCCTGGAATTGATATATAACATCCCATTTTAACATACTCTCTAGCTAATTCCACATTACCACTATAACAATGAAGTACACAACCTATTTCAGGACTCTTAGTGTTTTTTATTATCTCAAAAGTATCCCCATGTGCATCTCTATCATGTATTATTATTGGAAGCTTTAACTCATTAGCTAGCTCAATTTGTTTCTTAAACCACTCTTTTTGCTCTTCTCTTGGAGAATAATCATAATAATAATCTAACCCAATCTCTCCTATAGCCACAACCTTTTCATTTTCAGTTGCAAGTCTTCTTAGAGTGTCTATTGCTGTATCATCTAGTTTTGATACATCATGTGGATGTACTCCAACTGCTGAATATATAAAGTCATATTTTTTTGATAGTCCAATTGCTGTTATAGACGTTTCTATATCTGCTCCTGGATTTACAACCAACTCTACACCTTTTTCTTTTAATGAACTAATAAGTTCATCTCTATCTTCATCAAAACTTTCATCATTTAAATGTGCATGTGAGTCAAATAACATTTTTTATCTCCTTACTATTTAATTGCCTATTAGCGAACCTCGCATCCATCCTTAGCACCTTGTGTAAATGGTAGAACATAAGGGTCACCATCATCTCCTGCTGCTAATATCATACCTTGAGATTCTACACCTCTTAACTTAACTGGTTTTAAGTTACATACCACTGTAACCTCTTTACCAACTAAATCTTCTGGTTTATAGTATTCAGCTATTCCAGATACTATTTGTCTTGTTTCTGGTCCGATTTTAACTTGTGATACTAATAATTTATTTGCTTTTGGATGCTTTTCACAGCTTATTATTTTTCCTACTCTAAGCTCTATTTTATCCAAATCATCAATAGTAATTTCTTCTTTATGCTCTAAAGTTTTTTCTTCTACTGGAGGTTTCCCAGAAAACATTTTAGTTAATTCTTCTATTTCTTTTTCTACATCTAATCTTGGGAATAAAGATTCACCTTTAAACACTTTTACATTTTCTCCAATAAGACCAAATGTCTTTGTGCTTTCCCATGTAGTTATATCATCTTGACCTTTTATTCCTATATGTGCATATATTTTATTAGCAGTTTCATTCATTATAGGATTTATTAGTGTTGCAATTATTCTTATAGATTCACATAAATTATATAAAACTGTATCTAATTCATCTTTTTTAGTTTCATCTTTAGCAAGAACCCAAGGCATAGTCTCATCTATATATTTATTAGTTCTTCTAACTAGTTTCCATACACTCTCTAATGCTTCATGGAATTGCATTTTATCCATTTCAGCCTCAAAATTTTCTCTAGTTGATACAGCTTGCTCTTTTAAATCAGCATCAAAATCAGTTGAAGTTTTTACTGTTGGTATTATACCACCGTTGTATTTTTCAACCATTGCTACAGTTCTACTTACTAAGTTTCCTAAATCATTTGCTAAGTCATAATTTATTCTTGTTACAAAATTTCTATGAGTATAACTTCCATCTTGACCAAATGCAAACTCTCTTAATAAGAAGTATTTAAGAGTATCTATTCCATATCTTTCTATTATAGGCTCTGGATAAACAACATTACCTTTTGATTTACTCATTTTATCATCAGCAAACAATATCCATCCATGACCAAATACTTGTTTTGGAACTTCTAAACCTAAAGCCATTAAAAGTGCTGGCCATATTATTGTATGGAATCTCACTATTTCTTTACCTACTATTTGAACATTTGCAGGCCAATATTTTTTAAATTCTTCATCATTATCTGTCATATATCCTAATGCTGTTATATAGTTACATAGAGCATCCACCCATACATAAATTACATGCTTTTCATCAAAAGGAACTTTTATTCCCCAGTCAAAAGTTGTTCTTGTTACACTTAAATCTTCTAGCCCTTTATCTAAGAAATTTGCCACCATTTCATTTTTTCTAGCAGCTGGGAAACAGAAACTATCGTCTTTAAATAACTCTTTTAATCTATCTTCATATTTAGATAGTCTAAAGAAATAAGATTCTTCTTTTACTAAGTATGTTTCTCTTCCACAATCAGGACATTTGTTTCCTTCTAATAACTGTGATTCTGTCCAAAAACTCTCACAAGGAGTACAGTATCTACCTTCATATTCCCCTTTGTATATATCACCTTGTTCATATAATTTAGTAAATATTTTTTGTATTATATCTGTATGTCTTTTTTCTGTTGTTCTTATAAAATCGTCATAAGATATATCCATAGTATTCCATAATGCCTTTATATCTTTTATCATTCCGTCAAGGTATTCTATTTCTGACATTCCTTGTTCTATCGCTTTCTTTTGTATCTTTTCACCATGTTCATCTGTTCCTGTCAAAAACTTTACATCATATCCACAGAAACGTTTAAATCTAGCTATTGTATCTGCAGCTACTGTTGAGTAAGTATGACCTATGTGTAATCCTCCACTTGGATAGTATATTGGTGTTGTTACATAAAAACTCGGTTTGCTCATATTATTTACCTCCTAATTTTTTATCGTTCGTAGTCATATAAATATTTCATTTAAAATAATAAAAAATCGCCTCCTATGATTTATCATAGGGGCGAGATTATTCACGGTACCACCCTAATTCATCTATAACGATTATGTTTCACATGAAATGTAGAAATTAACTTTATAGATATCTTAGTAGACTATAACGTGCCCAACCGTTTTACCCTAGCATATACGCTCAGATAAAAAGCTCCAAGACCATCTTCAATAAATCTTTTTACACTAGCTTTCACCTAACCTAGCTCTCTGATAGAAAAAATCTTTATCTACTCTTCTTTTCATAGCTTATAATTCATATTACAATTTATTTCTATATAATCACTATATTATAAAATTTTTCCCACATTGTCAACAAATTATACAAATATTACATAGCAAATAAAAACTGCTGCTATAACTCCTGCAACATGACTAATCATAGCGCATGATAATGTATGTCTAGTATTTTTTATCTTTAAACTCCCATAATAGATTGCCATTGTATAAAAAATAGTCTCAGAAGAACCTACAATTGTAGCACCCATTTTTTCTACTAAACTGCCTATTCCAACTCTATTTGCAAGTTCGCTATACATTCCCAAAGCACCACTTCCAGATAAAGGTTTTACACTTATTAAACCTATTAATTCTTTTGGTATACTCATCATATTTGCTATTGGTGTAAATATCCATTCTAACATATCAAGACCTTTGCCAGTTTTAAATATTCCTATTGCTAAAAATATACCTATTATATAAGGTAAAATATCCCATGCAGCCTTTAAACCATCAATTGCTCCTTTTACAAAACTATCATATACATCTATTTTTTTATATTTACCATAAACTACTATGTACAAAATTATTACTGGTATAAGTAAGTTTGAAAATACTTCCATACATCTACATCCCCTTTATCTATATCTTCTTTGAAAAAGTTTACATGTTATTATTGCTATTGCTGTAGATATTATGGTTGCAAATAAAGTTGTAAAAATTATTTCACTTGGGTTTTGAGCTCCCATATCCATTCTTAATTTAATTATAGTAAATGGAATTATCTGTATAGATGATATGTTTATTACCATAAACATAATCATATCATTAGTAGCTGTATCTTTTTTGTTATTTAGAGTCTGAAGCTCACTCATTGCTTTTAAACCAAATGCTGTTGCACCATTCCCAGCACCCAACATGTTCAAGGCAATATTCATAACTATATAAGACATTGCTTTGTGACCTTTTGGAATAGAAGGAAACAATCTTCTCATTATAGGATTTAATTTCTGACCTATTTTTTCAATCAAGCCCGACTCTTTTGCAATATTCATTATACCCATCCAGAGTGCCATAATGCCAGCTAGACTTATTGCAAATTCTATACCTTTTGATGTTTCACTCAATATAACTTTATTTAATTCTCCCATATTTTTAGAAATCAAACTTCCTATTATTCCTATTGATACCATGTAAAACCATATTTTTCCTATTATAATCAACCTCCTCTTTAAATAATTTTATGATAGTTAGGTAATACTTTATACTTGAAAGTTGTACTATATTATGTTTTAGTATAAGTGTGGGAGTTTTTATAATTTTTAATATTTAATAATAATTAAGGAGAGAAATAATGAGAAATCTAACACTTCTTACTGATTTATATCAGCTTACTATGTTAAATGGCTATTTTGAAAAAAATATTCACGAAGACATTGTTGTATTCGATATGTTTTTTAGAAAAAACGCTTGTGATGGAGGGTATACTATAGTTTGTGGTATTGATCAGGTTGTTGAATACATAGATAACCTTCATTTTTCAGATGAAGATTTGGAGTACTTAAAAAGCTTAAATTTATTTTCTGATAAGTTTTTAAAGTTTTTGAAAGAGTTTAAGTTTACAGGAGATATTTATGCTGTTGAAGAAGGGACTATAATGTTTCCTAATGAGCCATTGATTACTGTTAAAGCACCCCTGTATCAAGCTCAACTTATTGAAACAGCATTGTTGACAATAGTTAATTTTCAATCTCTTATTGCTACGAAAGCATCTAGAGTTTGCTTTGCAGCTCAAGGAGACACTGTACTTGAATTTGGATTACGTCGTGCACAAGGTCCAGATGCGGGCATATATGGTGCTAGAGCTGCTGTAATTGGTGGCTGTTCTGGAACTGCAAACGTACTAGCTGGAAAGATGTTTGATGTTCCTATAATTGGTACTCATGCTCATAGTTGGGTACAAAAATTTGATACTGAACTTGAAGCATTCCAAGCATATGCTGATGTTTATCCAGATAAATGCCTACTACTTGTGGATACTTATGATGTATTAAATAGTGGTGTACCTAATGCAATAAAAGTCTTCAAAAATATTTCTGAAAAAGGATACAAACCTATGGGTATAAGACTAGATTCTGGAGACTTAGCTTATCTATCTAAAGAAGCAAAGAAACAACTAGATAGTGCTGGTTTTTCAGATATTAGTATAACTGCATCTAATGACCTTGATGAATACACTATAGCATCACTTAAGGCAGAAGGAGCTACTATAAATTCATGGGGAGTAGGTACAAAGCTTATTACTTCTTTCGATTCACCTTCTCTTGGAGGCGTTTACAAATTAGCTGCATCTTGTAAAGAAGGTACTCTTGAACCTAAGATAAAAATTTCTGAAAATCCAGAAAAAATAAATAATCCTGGTTACAAGAAAGTTATAAGAATATATAACGAAGACAATAAGGCAGAAGCAGATTTAATTATGTTACATGATGAAATTATAGATGAATCTAAACCTTTAGAAATCTTCCATCCTACTTATACTTGGAAAACAAAGGTCTTTACAAATTACAAAGTTAAAGAACTTCTTAAGCCATTGTACATGAAAGGTGTATGTAAATATAATAAAAAAGCTGTTCTTGAAATAAGAAATCATGTACAATATGAATTAAGTACTATCTGGGAACAATACAAAAGACTTTCGAATCCACACATTTACAAGGTTGATTTATCTAGAGATCTTTGGTATTTAAAAACAAAAATGATAGATTCTAAAAAAGTTTTATAGGCATTAATTATTTTTATTTAAGGGGGACTGTTTATTTATGGATGTTACAGATTACAGAATCATAGAAATTTTACAGGATGATGGGAGAATTTCTATGAAGGACTTAGGAAAAATAGTTGGTTTAACTTCTCCTGCAGTTTCAGAAAGAGTTAAGAGATTAGAAGAATCTGGTGTTATAGAAGGATATAAAGCAATTGTTAATCCAGATTCATTAGGTAGAGTTATAAAAGCGTTTATTCACATATCTCTTCCAAGTAATGGATATACAGAATTCATTGAGTCTGCTGGAAATGACCCTAGAATTGTAGAATGTCACCACATAACAGGTGATGATTGCTTACTTTTAAAAGTTATTGTAAAAGATATGTATGAATTAGAAAACGTGATTGATACTATAAAGAAAATAGGTTCTACCAAGACCTCTGTTATATTATCAACACCGATACAAGCAAAATCAATATTGTAGATAAATTGAACATCAATGGCTTATTCGCTAATACACCACTAGATATTTCTAATAAAATTTTAAGTTTTGATGTAAAAAAAGTTGTCTTTTATTAAAGACAACTTCTTTTAGGTTTTTGAAGTTTGTATATTTTAAATTTAAATCAACTGTCTAAACCTTAAATTATATTAAATAACTTTATGCATTTGTATAATTACTCTTATATAAGTAATTTGTTAGAATATATTCCATATAGGTCTTTAATACTCCTACTTCTTCGTTCTTGTCTAATAGTTTTATAGTAGATACTATATCTGCATATCCAAGCAATATTATACCTATAGTGTCTTCGTCTACTAAATTAAATACATTAGCTAACTCTTTTTTACTCAAATCATTTTTCTTATATAAAGATAAAAGTATCATATGATATCTTACATATTTACTTATAAGTTTATATGTCTGTGTTGATAATTCTAAATTTGTACCCATATTATTTACTATTTGTGCACCTATTTTTTCATGATTTGTAAAATGAACTCTACCGGTTTCATCTAAAGTTAAACTATCTGGCTTTCCTATATCATGTAAAAATATTCCTAACTTTAGTGCTTGTGACTTATTTATTTCATCCTCAATATATAAATTCAAATAATTTGACACATGCTCTCTCAAATGATTTGGAAAAAATTCTTTGTCATTTAGCACTACTTCTAATTCTTTTAATGCATTTATAGAATGTTCAAAACAGTTAACAACATGATATTTACATTCTCCTACAGATTTCATTGCTTTTACTTTAGGGATTACTTTTTCTAGTTCATTCTTTTTATCCAACTCTATAAACGTTTTATGTGTATCTTTCCTTTTTAAACTCTCTATTATAATTTTTCCTATTTCCATAAAATCACCTCAGATTCAGGTTTTATAAATCCAGAACTTGTTTATAAACAACATCCTTTTTTAATTTTCTATCTTTACAAACTATTTTTATTGCATCTTTTTTGTTCATACCACTTTCAATTAACTTTAAAACATATTCTCTATCTGTAAGACCATCATAATCTCTTTTTTCTGATTTTTCACCATAAAAACCTTGCACTATTAATACAAACTCTCCCCTTACTTCCTTTTCCTCAAATATTTTTATGACAGTTTCTATATCTTCTCTTATTATCTCTTGATATTTTTTTGTGAGCTCTCTATTTACAGAAATTTTTCTATTTCCAAGAATTTTAAGCATATCTTTTAGTGTATCCTTCAATCTATGTGGTGATTCATAAAAAATTATAGTTCTGCTCTCCTCTTTTATTTCTTCTAGTTGCTCTCTTCTAACTTTTTTATCTCTATCCAAAAAACCTTCAAAAACAAATTTATGCGTATCCATACCAGAACCAACCAAAGCTGTTACAAATGCTGTTGCTCCTGGTAACACTTCTATTTCTATATTATTTTGTATAGCCTGTCTTATTATTTCTTCTCCTGGGTCAGATATACCAGGCATACCTGCATCACTTATCAAAGCTATGTTTTCTCCATCAATTAATTTATTGATTAAATAATCGCCTTTTGAATCTTTATTGTGCTCATGATAACTAGTCAAAGGTTTTGAGATTTCAAAATGATTTAAAAGCTTTATACTGTGTCTTGTATCTTCTGCTGCAATTAAATCTACTTCTTTTAATATTCTTAAAGTCCTATACGTTATATCCTCTAGATTTCCTATTGGTGTTGGACATATGTACAATTTTCCACTCATCTATAACTCTCCTATATCTTCATTATTATATATTGATTTTAATTCTTCTGTATAATTACCATCTTCTCCATAGACATATAGTGGGTCTAATATCTTAAGCTCTGGTCTTCCATCTTTTACAAATTGAACCAAAACTAAATTAGGCGCTTTTTTAGGTCTTGGATGAACAAACTGAATAACTTTTGGCTCTAATCTGTATTTTCTCCCTAAAGTTATTATATCAACCAATCTTGTTGGTCTATGTATCATGAAAAATTTACCTCTAGGCATAACTAATCTGGATGCAGTCTTTATTACATCCTCTAGATTACACTTTACTTCATGTCTTGATATTGCTTTTTTATCATTTGGGTTTTTTATACCATCAATATGCATATATGGAGGATTTGATGTAACTACATGATAGCCATTAACTTCCAAAACCTTGTCTATTGACTTTATATCTCCATTTATAATCTCAACTCTTTCTTCCAAATTGTTTAATTTTATAGAACGAGTTGCCATTTCATATACATCATCTTGTATTTCTACACCAATAATTTTTTTAGCTTCACTTTTGCCTGCAATTAGAACTGGTATAATTCCTGTACCAGTGCCTAAATCAACAACTTTAGCATCTTTTTTTACTTTTGCAAAATTAGCTAATAAAACAGCGTCTATACCAAAACAAAACCCATTAGTATCTTGTATAATTTTAAGACCTTTTAATTGTAAATCGTCGATTCTCTCTGAATCTTTTAATTGTATATCCATATATAACTCTCCTCAAATATTAGTAGCTCTAAGCATTAATTGCTTTAAAAAAGGTAGGAGAAGTCCTACCTTAAATTTAATCTTCTAATTTCTTTAACTCCTTTAGTGTAGCTTCATCTAATCCATCATTACCCTTGCATTTACCACCACAGCCCTCACATTTTTTAGGCTCTTTAAGTATTTTTATATCTTCTCTCGTATATATTTTTACTGTTTTATCTTGGAACTCCACTTTGATTTGTTCTAACAGAGGATTTACCTCTACAACTTTTCCTTTTCCATCATCTGATTGCACTAATGCACCTACAACAGGCATTTTTTCTATTGCTTCACTATATACATCATGTTCATATTTTAAGCAACAGAATAGTCTTCCACATATACCAGATATCTTTGTTGGATTTAAAGATAAGCTTTGGTCTTTTGCCATTTTTATTGAAACTGGTTGAAAATCACCTAACCAAGAAGAACAGCAAAGCTTTCTACCACAAGGTCCTAGACCTCCTATAGACTTTGCCTCATCTCTAACACCGATTTGTCTAAGTTCTATTCTAGTCTTAAATATAGCCGCTAAATCTTTTACTAATTCTCTAAAATCTATTCTACCTTCTGCTGTAAAGTAAAAAATCAATTTATTTCTATCAAATGTATATTCGCAATCTATTAAAAACATTGTTAACTCATGTTCTTTTATCTTTTGTTGGCATAATTCAAAAGTCTCTTTTGCTTTTTCCTTATTTTCTAAATATATTTTCTTATCTTCTTCTGTAGCTATTCTTATAATTGGCTTTAAAGGAGAAACTAATTCGCTCTCGTCCATTTCTTTTGGCCCAACCACTACTTTACCATACTCTAAACCTCTTGCAGTTTCTACAACTACATCCATATCTTGCTCTATATTAAAATCAACAGGGTCAAAATAATATATTTTCCCCGCACTTTTAAACCTAATTCCTACTATTTTTATCATTTAATCACCTCGTATATATTTAAAGACATAACTTGTATGCTTATATTGAAATTACAATTACTTTTAATTTTAGTCTTTGTACCTTCTATTATATCAATAATTTTGGATAATTGAGAATAACTAATTTTTCCACTCATATTTTGGATAAAAACTAGTTTATCTATATTTATTAACATATCTCTATTTACATTTTCTTTTAATAAGATAATGTCTCTAAAATAGTTTATCATAATATCCAATAAACTTATAATCTGATTTCTATATTTCTCCATGTTATTTGGTATATTTAGAATCTCTACTATATTTTTATCTAGCATTATTTGGATATATTGTTGTATATCGTCCCTCATTACTGAAAACTCAGCCGACTGAGATAAATCTAAAGCATTTTCAATACTCCCTCTTGAAAAAGTAGCCAATATTTGAGCCCTTTCTTCTTCTATGCCTTTATTTATTAAATAAGTTTTTAAATCTGCTATTGGTATAGGCGAAAACTTTATTATGTCACATCTAGATTTTATCGTTTCTAATAGTGATTCTTTATTATTTGTGACTAAAATTATTATAGCATAACTTGGAGGCTCCTCTAATGTCTTTAAAAGGGCATTTTGAGCTTCTACAGTCATCTTTTCAGCATTATTTATTATATATATTTTATAGTCCTTATGAGGTCGTACTACTATATCTGATTGTAAGTTTCTAATTTGAGCTATTTTTATACTATTTCCATCTGGATTTATAAGTACATAGTCTGGACTATTTTCTAGATTTACATAGTCAAGTAACAATTTTGATAGCTCATCAGCAAATTTCTTTTTTCCTATTCCATCTATTCCTTCAAACATATACGCATTATTAAGTTTATTTTTATTTATAGAATTTATTAAATATTTTTTTGCAAAATCTTGTCCTATAATATTTTCAAAATACATATTTATCTCTCCATAGATTTTATTGAATCAAGAACTATTTCATAAACTTCATTATGTATACTTTCAATACTTCTTAATTTATTATTTGAAACACAATTTATTTTTTTCCAATCATACTTATCAGCTATATATAGAGCATTATTATAAGATTTCTCTAAATACTCTATATCACTTTCATGAATATCTTTCTCTTTTTCTCCTGTAATTTTGTTTTTTCTATTCTCCATAAGTTTTTCACTAAACTCAATAGGAACATCTAAAAATACAACACAATCAGGTTGAGGTATTTTAAATAAATTAAATTCATAATCAGCCAACCAGTTAAGATATTCCTCTCTATCACCAATGTCCATTTTAGAAGCTTGGTGCACCATATTAGAGGTTGTATATCTATCAGCGATAATTATTCCACCTTTATTATAAAATTCCTCCCAATCGGTTTTAAATGATGCATATCTATCTGCTGTAAAAAAAGTTGATGCTATATATGGGTCTACATCTGAAGCATTTTTACCAAAATCCCCTCTTAAATACATTTTTACCAAAGCAGATGATTGAGACTCATAATTTGGATATTCTACCTTCTTAATCATATAGCCTTCTTTTTTTAGTCTTTCATATAATTTTTTTGTTTGAGTTGCCTTTCCACTCGCATCTGAACCACTCTCTATAATTATTAACTTACCTCTCATTTTAATATCCTCCATCTAAACATTTTACCTATTTTAGTATATTACTTAAATGAATTTATATATAAATATCCTATAGATTCTTTATAGTAATCCTACTTTTTATATATGTTCTAAATCTATTATTTCTATAAAATTTAAAGTTATATCTTTAAGTCCACTTATAACCATACCTTTAGAACTACAAAACTTTAAATAATCTATTATTTCTTTACTTATTATTTCGCCAGGAGATATTATATTTATCCCTGGTGGATATGGTACTATAGATTCACCACATATTTTACCTATGCTGTCATATATTTTAACACTTTTTTTAGTTTTATAAAATGCTTCTCTAGGTGTTAATATTTTCTGTGGAATATCAACAGGATATTTTATATTATCTAGTTTTGTAGATTTAAATTCTTTTACTACAATATCATTTAATGCCATTTCTAAACTAATGAAATCTTGAGTACTATTTCCTATTGTACAGATTAATAGAACACCATAATAATTAGATAACTCTACCTGTATATTATATTTTTTTCTTAAGATATTTTCTAATTCATATCCTGTTAATCCTATATTTTTAGCAGATATAAATATTTTTGTTTTATCATTTGTACTATATATTTCAAGATTTTCATTAACATTATTTTTGAAAATGTGGATATTATTTAAAAGCTCTTCCATTAATTTTTTCCCTTTATTTTCATATATATCTACTGCTAATTCCAGTGAAGACAATAATAAATAGGAAGGACTTGAAGACTCAGTAATTCTTAACATGTTTGAAATTTTATTTAAGTCAACTCTATCTTCCTTTACATGTATCATTGATGATTGAGTAAAAGATGGAAGTGTTTTATGAGTACTTTGTATAACTACATCTGCACCTTGCTCAAGAGCTGTTTTAGGAAGTTTCTCACTAAGTCCTAAATGTGCACCATGTGCTTCATCTACTATTACTACCATATTTTTGCTATGTGCATAATTACAGATATATTCTAAATCATATGTCATTCCATAGTATGTAGGATATGTAAGCAATATTGCTTTTGCATCTAAGTTTTTATCTATTATATCAATTGCATTTATTACATTCACACCTTTTAAAATATTAGTATCTTTGCTTATTTCGCAAGGAATATATTTTATATCTACATCACCCAAAATACATCCATTTATAACAGATTGGTGACAGTCTCTATTTACAATTATTTTACTTTTAGGATTACATACTGACATTATTGCAGATTGTATTCCACAACTGCTTCCATTTACTAAATAGTATGTATAATCACTTTTAAATACCTTTGCAGTATTTTCTTGAGAGGCTTTTATAATTCCTTCTGGGGAATGTAGATTATCTGTCCCTATTATTTCAGTCGTATCCATTTTATACAAATTTTCTAATACATTTACATATCCTAATTTCTCATATATTTTTCCTTTTTTATGTCCAGGCATATGAAAAGATATTACTTCTTTATTTACAATCTCACTTAGTTCATTAATTATAAACATAGATTACTCCTTTTTACCTATTGTTATTACTTATTTGAAAACTTTGATTCCTATCTATTTTACCATTAAAAAAGATATAAATTAATCTTTTTATAAAATAAAACACCTCATTCTAAATATTTAGAATGAGGTGTCTAATATAAAAAAGTAAAAATTAAATTATTCCCTGTCATCAGACATTAAACTTGGTATTAAATACAATCCAGCTAGACCCACAACAAAGTATATTATTCTACTTATCATTTCATATGTTCCACCGAAAATGCTACCTATTAAATCTGTTCCTAGGATACCAATTGCTCCCCAGTTAAGTGCACCGATTATAGCTAAAACTAAAGCAACTTTTTTCATTTATATCACTCCTTAAGAATTAAATTTTTATGATAATCCATAATTCCTGTGTTTAGTTTTCCCAAAATGAAAAAAGAAATACGTAATTTTTTTTGTTTTTTTTAACAAAAAATAAAAAAAATTACGTGGCTACGTCCTACTCTCCCAGGCAGTTTCCCACCAAGTACCATCAGCGCTAGAGAGCTTAACTTCTGTGTTCGGAATGGGAACAGGTGTATCCTCTCTGCTATTGTAACCACATAATCTT
>NZ_JAGWCU010000014.1:0-90834 GCF_020657755.1 Clostridioides sp. ZZV15-6388
AATATATATGTATAAGTTTATTCTGCTTGAGTAGAATAGATTTGTCAAGATTAATTTAATTGTTATATTATCTTTTGTTAAAAATTAATCTAAATTAAAATATATAAATAGAATATTTTATACAATATATCATAAAAGGAGAATTTAATGAAAGCAGAAGAAACGAGCATATACCCAATTATTAAAAATAACTTAAATCAAGTATCCATTGTCGAATATAAAAAAGGGCAAAGATTTGTAGCGTCAGATGAAGATTTACAAGAAGTCTTTTTTATAATAGAGGGAGTTGCATTAGTAGAATGCTCTACTAGAGGAGGAAACAAATTTCTTGTTGATATTGTACCAGAAAATGAATTTATAGGTAAAATTAGTTATATATATGAACATAATTTGAAATGTGATATCTTTGCGAAAACTAATATAAAATTATTCCGATTTAAAAAAGATGTCTTTGATGACCTATACCTTAAAAGAGATTTTATTGAATTATTTCACAGTAAATGTACAAGAAGAATATATGAGTTGTACAAGACTAGAATGGTAAGAGAATTATTTTCTTGTACAGAAGTCATTGCATATTGTATATTAAAAAAACAAGAGAATAGTACATGTAAAGCAAAGTATATTCGTAATTTTAGTGAAATTTATTCAATCAGTAGAAAGAGTAGATACCACTCCCTATTGAATTTAATTGAAAAGGGTATAATTAAAAAAATAGATAGTACATATGAAGTTTTGAATTATGATAAATTATATAGATTAGCCTTTGAAGTAAAGGAATTTTTAGAAGATAAATAGTTATAAATATTATTGTTATTTCACTTAAATATAATATAATAATTTCTATAAAAAATAAAAAATAGCTTCACTGAAAACTAGAAATAATTTAGCTGTTTTCAGTGAGACTATTTTAAAGTATTATATACTACTAAAATATACTATTGTTATTAATCAATTTCTTTAACTATGTTAATAGCCCATTTTTTAGATAATGCTCTAGGTACACCAAATATAAATTTTACAACTTCTTCACTGTAAGTGAGTAGAACAAGGATAAATATAGGTGCCCCTTTAAATGCTGCTATAAAAGTTAAAGGAAGTGAAGCTAACCACATACATCCTAATTCTAAAAATAGAGCATATTTAGTATCTCCACCACTTCTCAAAATACCAATTATAATTAATGTATTAAATGATTTTAGAGCCATTAGTATACCCATTATAAAAAATATTTTAGTTATATCAGAAGACAAGCTATCAGAAACACTGAACATCTTTAATAATAATGGGATATTTAAAATTAAAATAATTCCAAGTATTAAACCAGCTAAAAACACTAGTATAGAAAATTTCTTAGCATATTCAATGGCTCTTTTGATATGGTCAGCACCAAGTTCATTACCAAGCATAATAGATGCACCAGATGCAATACATACAGCAGTCATTATAAAGAAGTTACCTGTACTAGTTGCTATTTGACTTGCCGCTATAGCAGATGTACCTGCCCTTGAATAGGCAACAGAATACAGAACAGTTCCAACTGCCCATGCAGAGTCATTTACAAATATAGGGAAACTCTTTGATGAAAAAGATTTGATAAAAATCTTATCAATAGCCTTTAGATTTTTCAAACTAAATTTTAATATATAGTCTTTTTTATAAAAATAGACATAAGTAAGCATTAAAATTAATTCGCATATTCTTGCAATTACAGTTGCTAAAGCAGCTCCTTTTACGCCTAATGCAGGAAGCCCTAAATTACCAAATATAAATCCATAATTTAAAATAACATTTGTTACAAGAGCAAATGCACTGCAAATCATACCTAACTTAGGATTCCTAACACCTCTAGAACCAGTACTAAACACTGTACTTATAGCTATCAATGGATAACTAAATACTGCAATGCTAAAATACTCTATACAAAGTCTTACAACCTCTGAATCATAAGAAAATATGTGTATTATTGGTTTTGGCGTTAGTAGAGCAGGGATAACAAATACAAAACTTAAAGCTAGTGCTAATATACAGGTAAGACCTGTAACCTTTCTTATATTACTAATATCTTTCTTTCCATAAAACTGTGAAATAAAAACTCCAGCTCCACCTGTAATACCAGATAGAGACATATTAAAAAGGAAGAAAAATTGGTTTGCAACTCCAACTGAAGCTACAGATACTTCACCTAAACTACTTATCATAACTGTATCTATTACATTTACAGATGTAGAAATTAAGTTTTGTATGATAATAGGTATACATAAAGATAGAAGTATCTTGTAAAACCTTTTATTTTCATCCTTTAAAGAAAACAATGCTTGCAAATAATCCTCTCCTTTTTACATAAACTCTTCCCACTCATCATATAGAGAGGAAAGGTCATTTTCTAAACTGATTTTTTCTTGACTGACTTCTTTAGCTTTCTCAGGATTAGAGTATACTTCTTCTTGACACAATAGCACATCTAATTCTTCAATTTTAAGTTCTAGCTTTTCAATTTCTTTTTCTATACTTTGCCTTTTTATTCTATTTTTCTTTTCTAATTCTCTTTGTTCTCTTTCTTTTCTTTTTTCATCCTTTATTTGAGTCCTTGTTTTTTCTTCTTTCTCTTCAACAATACTCATTTCCTGAACTTGTCTTTTCTTATCAATATAATAATCATAGTTACCTAAATATTCAGTAACTCCGTCTTCATCTAAAACAAGAATCTTATCTACAACAGTATTTAGAAAATATCTATCGTGTGATATTGTAAATATAGTACCATCATAATTAGTTAATGCTTCCTCAAGGACCTCTTTAGAATCAATATCTAGGTGGTTAGTAGGCTCATCTAACAATAAGAAATTTGCATTGGATAGTATAAGTTTAAGTATAGCCACTCTGGCTCTTTCTCCACCACTTAATGTAGAAATTTTCTTGAAAACTTCTTCATCAACAAATAAAAATGCTCCTAACATATTTCTTAAAGTGGTTTGAGTAAGATGATGATTATTTTCCCAAATTTCATCAATTATGGCGTTATCCAAATTAAGAGTTTTTTGTTCCTGATGGAAGTAAGAAACATGGACATTAGTTCCAAACTTAATATTACCATTAAGAGGTTGTAGTTCGTTAGTTATTATTTTAAATAATGTAGACTTACCAATACCATTTGCACCTATAAGAGCAACTTTTTCTCCTCTATATATGTCTAAGTTTAAATCTTTAAAAAGTATTCTTTTTCCATATCCCATAGATACATCTCTAATTTGAAGGACATCATTCCCACTTTGAACAGAGGGAGTAAACTGTATACGAGCTTTTTTTCTATAAGCTTCTGGCTTATCTAAAACATCTACTTTGTCCAATGCTTTTTCTTTGCTTCTCGCACGTTTTAGGTGCTTTTCCCGACCATACGCTTTTAGTCTTTCAATAGATTCTTCTTGTTTTTTTATTTCTTTTTGCTGGTCTTCGAATTTTTTTAGTTCTAGTTCTTTTTCTATTTTAGACAGCTCAACAAATTTAGAATAGTTACCATTATATACTTTAAGTCTTTTATTGTGAATTTCAAAAATTCTATTTACAGCTTGGTCTAAGAAATATCTATCATGAGATATTAGCATAACAGTACCTTTGTATTGTTTTAAAAATACTTCTAGCCATTCTATTGCTTCAGAATCTAAGTGGTTAGTAGGCTCGTCAAGTAATAATAAAGTTGGTTTTTTAAGAAGTAATTTTCCTAAAAGAACCCTAGTTTTTTCACCACCAGAAAGTATACTTATTGGTTTATCCATATCATTGTCACTAAATCCTAATCCTTTTAAAACTCCTTTAGCTTCAGACTTATATCCATATCCATTTAAATCTGAAAATAATTCTAACTTATGTGAATATTCATCCATGATTTTTTCTAAAATTGGAGAGTTTGTTTTTGTGCTTTCCTCAGATATTTTAACTTCCAATTCTCTTAAATAGGATTCCATATCTATCAAATCTTTAAAAACTTCCAACACTTCTTCTAAAATGGTATTATCCGAATAAAAATTGGTATTTTGTTCTAAATATCCGATTTCACAATCTTTAGAAGTGTAAATATCTCCACTATCATAGCCATAAATTCCCGATATTATTTTAAATAAAGTAGTTTTTCCAGTACCATTAATGCCAATTATACCAATTTTATCCCCTTCATTTACTGTAAAACTAATATTTTCCAATATAGAATCTATACCAAAACTTTTATTTAAGTTGTTGCATGACAAAACAATCATAAATTTCTACCTCCTTGAACTATCTAAAATTATAATGTTTTGATATAATATAATCAAGGTTATATGTATTAGTTTTGAAAAAGAAATATTTTATTGTGAATCAAACAAAAAAGAGGACACTTTTAGGAGGTGAAAATGTTGGGAAATAAAAATATATCAATGGCAGTTATAAGAAGGCTCCCAAAATATCATAGATATCTTGGAGACTTATTAGATAGGGATATACAAAGAATATCTTCTAAAGAATTGAGTGATATAATAGGTTTTACTGCTTCTCAAATAAGACAAGATTTAAATAACTTTGGTGGATTTGGACAACAAGGGTATGGTTATAATGTAGAGGCTCTTCATACTGAGATAGGTAAAATACTTGGATTAGACCGACCATATAATGCAGTTCTTGTAGGAGCGGGTAACTTGGGACAAGCTATAGCCAATTATGCAGGATTTAGAAAAGCTGGATTCGAGATAAAAGCTTTGTTTGATGCAAATCCTAGAATGATAGGTTTAAAGATAAGAGAATTTGAAGTGTTAGATTCAGACACTTTAGAAGAGTTTATAAAAAACAATGATATAGATATTGCTGTATTATGTATACCTAAAAATGGAGCACAAGAAGTTATTAATAGAGTTGTAAAAGCTGGAATAAAAGGTGTATGGAATTTTGCACCATTAGATTTAGAAGTTCCGAAAGGTGTTATAGTTGAAAATGTAAACCTAACAGAAAGCTTATTTACTTTATCATATTTGATGAAAGAAGGAAAGTAGACAACTTAAACATATTAATAATAAGTAACTATGAAGAGTATTGAGAAAGTCAGAAGATTTAATATTAAATCATCTGGCTTTTTAAAATATAAAAGCTAAAATTAATATAATATAGAAGTAAACTTAATATAAAGGGAGTGATGTTAGTGGAAGAGTTATGGCAAAAAGCTATTGAATTTCATGGTCATGAATGTCCAGGTCTAGCTATAGGATTTAAAGCGGCACTTGCAGCGAGAAAATATTTGGAATGTAATCAGTCAGGGGATGAAGAGATTGTATGTATTTCTGAAAATGATGCATGTGGAATAGATGGTATACAAGTGGTATTAAGTTGTACGATGGGTAAAGGGAATTTGCTACTTAGAATGACAGGTAAATCAGTATACCATTTTTTTAATAGGGAAAATGGAAAGTCTATAAGAATATATGTGAAATCAAAACCATTTGATATGGATAGAGAAGGGTATAAAAAATACTTATTAGAAAGTGAATTTGAAGATATATTTGAAATTACAGACACAAAATTAAGACTTCCAGAAAAGGCAAGAATATTTAAGTCTCTTAAATGTGAAGTGTGTGGAGAGTTTGCACCTGAGCAATATATAAGAATTCAAGATAGTAAGAAGGTATGCCTTGATTGTTTTAGCAAATACGAAAGATTTTATGAAGAAGGAAAAGAAACATCAAATTAAAAATATTAAGTTTATACATAGCAATGAAAGAGTCACAGCAAAGGATTATATACAATACTATTAAATTTATATAATAGAAATAAATGCTTTATTTTAATTGAGTAAAGTGATGATATTTAAAAATAAATGTTATTTAATTTATGCATAATAAAAAGAGACTGATTAATATTGATAAAATCAAATTAAGCCAGTCTCTTTATGAATAACCAATTATTATTCTGGTTGAGGTGCATCTACAGGACAAGCTCCTGCACAAGAACCACAGTCTATACAAGAACCAGCATCTATAACATATGCGTCGTCTCCAGCTGATATACAGCTAACAGGGCATTCAGCCTCACAAGCACCACAGCTTATACAAGCGTCAGTAATTTTATATGCCATTTTGAAATCCTCCCTTTTATATGTATTGTAATTCAATAACATTATAACAAATATTATTGAATATAACAATTAAATTAATTCTACAATAAAAACTTTATTGTGATATTCTTATTTTAAAGTTTTACAATAAATTTTAATCTGCTTATATTTTTATTTATCTTAGAGAAGTTTACCTTAAAAATAAAATTAAAGTTTAAAAGTTGTGTATGGAGTACATTTAAAAATGTTATACTCTTAAAGAGTACATTTTATTAAGAATTTGTTGATTTAAAGGAGATTTAATATGAAAAATAAGTTAGTTTACATATGTATTATGAGTTTATTGTTGCTTGTAGTGGGGTGTTCTAATAATTCGAATAAAGAAAATAATATTAAAAAAGATTCTAATAATAATCAAAGTCAGGTTGAAGAGCAAAAAAAAGAGCCTGTAATAAAAGATATAACTATAAGTTTTGCTGGTGATGTAACTATGGGAAACTATAAAGGTTCATCATACTATGGTAGTTTCGACCATGAATTTGAAAGACAAGGAAAGGACTATGATTATTTTCTTAAAAATGTAAAACCTATATTTGAAAAAGATGATTTGACAGTAGTTAACTTAGAAGGTCCTCTTACCAATGCATCAAAGGCGAAGGAGAAGAAGTTTGCATTTAAAGGCAAACCAGAATATATAAACATTTTGAAGTCTGGAAGTGTAGAGGCAGTAAGTGTTGCAAATAACCATTCAGAGGATTATTTTGAGGAAGGTATGAAGAACACTAAGTTTATATTGGATGAAAATAAGATAAATTACTTTGGTTTAGGTAAAGATGCAGTAATAGATGTTAATGGAATTAAAGTAGGTTTATTGGGATATAATGGATTGTCAACTGAATACAATGAAAAAAACTTAAAACAAATGGAAGATGAGATTAAAGCCCTAAAAGAGAAGTCAGATGTTGTTATGGTTTATTTTCACTGGGGAATAGAGCTGGAATATTCTCCAGATAAAAAACAAAAAGATTTCGCTCATTATGTGATAGATAAGGGTGCAGACTTAGTTATAGGTTCTCATCCTCATGTAGTTCAAGGTATAGAAAAGTATAAAGATAAGTATATAGCCTATAGTTTAGGAAATTTTTGTTTTGGAGGAAACAAGAATCCTTCTGATACAGACAGTTATATATATCAACAAACTTTTACCTTCTCAGATAATAAACTATCTTCAATTAAAGAGCCAAATATAATACCAACAGCAATAACATCTAGTAGCTCTAGAAATAATTATCAACCAAAAGTATTAGATGGAAGTGAGAAGGATAGGGTTTTAAATAAGCTAGAAAAAATAAGTAAAGATTTGAACAGTTAAAAGTGTAAAAAAAAATAAATATATATATTTATTTTAATAATTTATATTTTGTTTGAAGCTTGGGAAAACGTGGTATCAAATAAGTAGATTTTAATAGTTAAATTGTAGTCAATCACTATAATGCTATTAAATCTACTTTTTTAATATAAAAATATAAGGGGGAATTTGTAATGGCTTGTAACACTTGTAAAATGTGCGAAAGCGCAGACAAGAAATTAGAAAGTTTTGTAGCTTCAAAGGATGTTGAAACAGCATTTCATAGAACTGAAGATCAAAAGGTTAAATGTGGTTTTGGACTTCAAGGAGTCTGTTGTAGACTCTGTTCAAATGGACCATGTAGAGTAACTCCAAAGTCACCAAGAGGTATATGTGGAGCAGATGCAGATACTATAGTAGCAAGAAACTTTTTAAGAGCAGTAGCATCAGGGGCAGCTTGTTATTTACATGTGGTAGAAAATACAGCTAAGAATTTAAAAAATGTTGGAATAACTAAAGGTGTTATTAAGGGAGAAAAAACATTAAATCAATTAGCAGAGATGTTTGGAATAGAAAGTGATGAAAAATACGATAAATGTATAAAAGTAGCTGATAAAGTTATAAATGATTTATATAAATCAAGAGATGACAAGATGGAATTAGTAGAAAAAATAGCTTATGCACCTAGAGTAAAAAAATGGAAAGAGTTAGGTATAATGCCTGGTGGTGCAAAATCAGAAGTGTTTGATGCAATAGTAAAATCATCAACAAATTTAAACAGTGACCCAGTAGACATGTTAGTCAACTGTTTAAATTTAGGAATATCAACAGGGTTATATGGTCTTACTCTAACTAATCTTTTAAATGATGTTATGTTAGGAGAACCAGTTATAAGAATGGCTCCTGTAGGATTTAATGTAATAGACCCAGACTACATAAATATAATGATAACAGGTCATCAACATTCAACATTTGCAAATTTCCAAGACAGATTAAAAGATGAAGATGTTATAAAATTAGCTCAATCTGTTGGGGCAAAAGGATTTAAATTAGTAGGATGTACATGTGTTGGTCAAGATTTACAATTAAGAGGAGAACATTACCAAGAAGTATTTGCTGGTCATGCTGGTAACAACTTTACAAGTGAAGCTGTTTTATCAACTGGAGCAATAGATATAGTTCTTTCTGAATTTAACTGTACTATACCTGGACTTGAGCCAATAGCAGATAAATATAAAGTAAAAATGGTTTGCTTAGATGATGTTGCTAAAAAAGCAAATGCAGAATATATAGAATTAGATAGAAGTAATTTAGATGAACTTAGTAATTCATTAATACAAAAAGCACTAGAATCTTATAAAGATAGAAGAGGAAGTGTTGAAATAGATATACCAAAAGACCATGGATTTGAGCAGTCTTTAACTGGTGTAAGTGAAAAGAATCTAAAAGCATTTTTAGGAGATTCATGGAAACCTCTTATTAATTTAATTGCAGAAGGAAAAATTAAAGGGGTTGCAGCTGTTGTAGGATGTTCAAATATGACAGCAGGAGGTCATGATGTAAATACTGTTGAATTGACTAAGGAGTTAATTAAAAAAGATATTATAGTACTTTCAGCAGGATGTTCTACTGGAGGATTAGAAAATGTTGGTCTTATGTCACCTGGAGCAGAAGAATTAGCAGGAGAAAACTTAAAAGAAGTATGTAAGACTTTAGGAATACCACCAGTATTAAACTTTGGGCCATGTTTAGCTATAGGAAGACTTGAAATAGTAGCAACAGAGTTAGCAGCTGAGCTTGGAATAGATTTACCACAATTACCATTAGTGCTTTCAGCTCCACAATGGTTAGAAGAACAAGCATTAGCTGATGGAGCTTTTGGACTTGCTCTTGGTTTACCTCTTCATTTAGCATTACCTCCATTTATAACAGGAGGAAAATTAGTAACAGAGGTATTAACAGAAAAATTAAAAGACTTAACAGGAGGACATGTTATAGTGAATCCAGATCCTAAATCTTCAGCTGATCAATTAGAACAAATAATAATAGACAGAAGAAAAAATTTAGGGTTAAAGGATGTGGAATGTAATGCATAGAATTTTTATAAATAAAGATTTATGTACAGGCTGTAAAAGTTGTGTATTAGCTTGTATGTTAAAGCATAATAAAGATTATGACATGTATACTCTTGATTTAGAAAATATAGATAATGATAGTAGAGGGCATATAGAACTAGATAGCAAACATAATAATCCAGTTCCAATTCTTTGTAGACACTGTGATGAACCGGAATGTGCCTTAGCATGTATGAGTGGTGCAATGCATAAAGATAGTCAAAGTGGAATTGTTTCATATAATGAAGAAAAATGTGGTTCATGTTATATGTGTGTGATGTCTTGTCCATATGGATTATTAAAACCAGATGATAAAAGCAAGCAAAATATACTTAAATGTGATTTATGTAAAGATGAGGAATATCCTAGATGTGTAGCTAATTGTCCAAGTGGGGCAATTGAATTACAGAAGGAGGAAAATGATGAATTATGTAGTGTTAGGGGCTAGTGCTGCTGGTATAAATGCAGCAAAAACATTGAGAGAATTAGATAAAGATTCTAGTATAGTGATAATTTCTAAAGATGAAAATATATACTCAAGATGTATGCTACATCATGTTATATCTGAACACAGAACTTTAAAACAAATAAACTTTGTTGATGAAGACTTTATGGAGAAAAACAATATAAATTGGATTTCAGGTAAAACTGTTAAAGGAATAGACACAGATAAAAAACTAGTTCAAATGGAAGATGTCACTGTAAATTATGATAAGCTTTTAATAGCTACAGGTGCATCTTCTGCTATTCCTCCTATAAAGAATTTAAGAGAAGGAAATTTTGTATACTCTGTAAGAAACATAGATGATATTTATAAAATAAAAGAGAAGGCAGAAAAATCGAAGAAAGTTGTTATAATAGGTGCAGGACTAGTTGGGATAGATGCTTTAATTGGTTTATTTAAATATGAACAGCTAGATATTTCAGTGGCTTTTATGGAAAAATATATTTTAGATAGACAATTAGATGAATATACAGCATCAGTATATGAAAATAAATTTAAAGAAAAAGGCGTAAAATTTTATCCAAGTGCATCAATACAAGAAATTGTTTTAGATGATAGCAAAGATGTTAAAGGTGTTGCATTTTCAAACGGAGAAGTTCTTGATGCAGACATGGTAATCGTAGCTACAGGAGTGAAACCTAATGCTGACTTTTTGGATGAAACAGGAATAGAATATGACAGAGGCATAATAATAGATGATAGATGCCAAACAACACAAGAAGATATCTATGCAGCAGGGGATGTTGTAGGTAAAAATGCCATCTGGCCTATAGCTGTAAAACAAGGAATTATAGCTGCACACAATATGGTTGGAAAAGATAAAAAGATAGAAGATGAATTTGCTTTTAAAAATAGTATGAATTTTATGGATATACCAACCATTTCTATAGGCATGAATACACCTGTAGATGATAGTTATAAAGTATTAACTAGACATGGAAATGATTGTTATAAAAAGTTTATTTTTAAAGATAATATAATCTATGGAGCAGTTATACAAGGAGATATTTCATATGTAGGTGTATTAACTCATTTGATAAAAAATAAGGTTGAAATATCTGATTTAGAAAATAGGATATTTGATGTATGTTATGCAGACTTCTTTAACATAAAAGAAAATGGAGAGTTTTGTTACAGTGTATAATAGCTGAATTAAAACTTATAAATAGAGCTATTTTAAGATAAAAGATTTTAGTTTATAAAAAGCTTTACTTAAATATAGCTCTATTTTTATAATTAAGTTTAAATTTTGATTAATTTATAAAAGTACCTATTTTGAACAAGAGTACATATAATCTCTAGTTAGAGGTAAATCATTTTTGATACCTTTAGTGAAAAGTATCTGATGTATATCTATAATACCAGTATTGAAAGCAGCAGCACAAGAACAAAGATATAAATCCCACATTCTTATAAATTTATTATCAAACATTTCTTTAATCTTAGGAAGACTATCATAGAAGTTTTTATGCCAAGATAATAAAGTTTTTACATAATGTAATCTTAAACTTTCAACATCTATAGTATGATAGTTATAATCGCTACAGATATGTATCATTTCTCTTAAACTAGGAATAACTCCACCAGGGAAAATATATTTTTTTATCCAAGGGTCTCCATAAGATTCTTTTAAGCCACTTATATAGTGAAGCAAAAATAATCCACTATCTTTTAAGACAGCATTTACATTTTTAATAAAAAGCTCATAATTTTCTCTGCCAACATGTTCAAGCATACCAACGCTAACAACTCTATCAAATGTAAGATTTGATTCTTTAAGTTCTCTATAGTCCATAAGTTTTACTTCAAGGTAATCTTGAAGATTCTCTTCTTTAATTCTAATATTAAACTCTTTAAATTGTTCTTCGCTAAGTGTAATTCCCACACCATGAATTTTATATTTTTTTGCTGCTTCTATTAATAGAAATCCCCATCCACAACCAATATCAAGAAGACTCATACCTTCTTCTAAATTTAGTTTAGTTAATATGTGATGAACTTTATTAACCTGAGCATCATAAAGATTATCATTATCATCTTTAAAATATGCACAAGAATAACTAAGTGTTTTGTCTAGCCATAAACTATAAAAATCATTTCCAATGTCATAATGAGCGTGTATTTCTTTCTTTTGATGTCTCATCGAATTAGATGAATGTAACAAATGTTTTACAGCTGAGTTATCAATATTAAATTTGTCTATCTGTTTTAGGAGTAGATTTAAGGTTAAAAATAAATCTCCTTCAACCTCAATGTCTCTATTTATGTAGGCTTCTCCAAGTGCTAAAGATGTACTTTTTAATAATTCAGATTTGCTAATATCATTATTTACAATAACTTTAAATTGAGGAGAGCTATCTCCAACTAGAAATTCTTCCCCGTCTTTAAGCCTAACTAGAAATGGTGTTTCATTAAATCTTTCTAAATAGTCTTTTAAAAAATTTTTTGTAATGTTCATATTACCAGCTCCTTTTAATGTAAATCCAGTAAGTTTTACTTGCTTAAAGTATATTATATTCCTTTTTTTAAAAAAGTAAAATTTTTTTTGGTTAATTTTTACTTGAATGAACTTTTTATTTTATAAAGGAATTTTATCTTGTGGTATTTTATTTTATAAATTTTAGTATTGGATATAATATTCAATTAGTAATGATATAATAATTTTAATTAATAATAAAGTTTTGAAGCAATTAGTTTGAAACTATTTAATGAAGGAGATATCAAATGGAAGTATATGCTTTAGTTGGGTCAAGTGGTACAGGAAAAAGTTATAAGGCACTAGAGTTTGCATATGAAAATGACATAGATTATATAATTGATGATGGGATTTTAATATATAGAAATAAAGTTTTAGCAGGTATATCAGCAAAACAAGCAAAGACTACTATTGAGGCAGTTAAAAGAGCTATTTTTTATAATTTAGAACATCGACAAAAGGTTAGAGAGGTAATAGAGAAAGAAAATATAAATAGGATTCTTGTTATAGGAACTTCAAAAAAAATGATTAATCAGATTGTAGAGAGATTATCAATCGGAAAAGTTTATAAATTTATAAATATTCAAGATATAAGTACTAAATATGAAATAGAAATAGCAAAACAATCTAGAAAAGAAGGAAATCATGTAATTCCTGTTCCAGCAGTTGAAATAAAAAATATGACAAGTGGTCTTAGTATAAATCCATTAAAAAGACTTTTTAGAAAAGGAAATAATATAAATATGGTGGTTTTAGAAAAGACAATTATAAGACCTACTTTTAGTTACATTGGCAAAGTTTATATTGATGCAGATGTAATTAAACAAATAATTGAATATGAAGTGTACAACTTTGGAAGCATTGATAGAATAAATAAAACCAATATAGAGAATTGCAACAATTTTATGAATATTTTTGTAAGTATAAATATCAATGATTTAGAAGTTATAAAAAAAATTGAAAGTATGCAACATATAATAAAAAAGTCTATTGAGAGAATGACTTTAGTTAATGTACAAAAAATAGATATTAACATTCATAAAATTAAAAAAATAAACTTCCTCCCATGTTAAAAAATAAACTGAGAAAATGATATACTAATTTGCAATAAAGTGTGCTATAATTAAACTGTAAATTTAGGAAATGGTTTTTCTAAATGGAGTATACATAATTATAACGTATTTATAAGGGGGCTTTCAAATGTCAGGAAAAGATGTAAATGTCTTCGAGATGGCGCAATCTCAAGTAAAAAATGCATGTGATAAATTAGGTATGGAACCAGCAGTTTATGAATTACTAAAAGAACCTATGAGGGTTATTGAGGTTTCAATTCCAGTAAAAATGGATGACGGTTCTATAAAAACTTTTAAAGGATTTAGATCACAACATAATGATGCAGTAGGGCCAACAAAAGGTGGAATAAGATTCCATCCAAATGTTTCAAGAGACGAAGTAAAAGCTTTATCTATATGGATGACTTTCAAATGTTCTGTAACAGGTATACCATATGGTGGAGGTAAAGGTGGAATAATAGTAGATCCATCAACTTTATCTCAAGGTGAATTAGAAAGATTAAGTAGAGGATACATAGATGGAATATATAAATTAATAGGTGAAAAAGTTGACGTTCCTGCACCAGACGTAAACACTAATGGACAAATAATGTCTTGGATGGTTGATGAATATAATAAATTAACTGGACAAAGTGCTATAGGTGTTTTAACTGGTAAACCAGTTGAATTTGGTGGTTCTTTAGGAAGAACAGCTGCTACTGGATTTGGTGTTGCTGTAACTGCAAGAGAAGCTGCTGCTAAATTAGGAATAGATATGAAAAAAGCTAAATTAGCTGTTCAAGGTATAGGAAACGTTGGTTCTTACACAGTTCTTAACTGTGAAAAACTTGGTGGTACTGTTGTAGCTATGGCTGAATGGTGCAAATCAGAAGGTTCTTATGCTATATACAATGAAAATGGTTTAGATGGTCAAGCTATGTTAGACCATATGAAAGAACATGGTAACTTATTAAACTTCCCAGGAGCTAAGAGAATATCTTTAGAAGAGTTCTGGGCTTCAGATGTTGATATAGTAATACCAGCTGCATTAGAAAACTCTATAACTAAAGAAGTTGCTGAATCTATAAAAGCTAAATTAGTTTGTGAAGCTGCTAATGGACCAACTACTCCAGAAGCTGACGAAGTATTTGCTGAAAGAGGAATAGTTCTTACTCCAGACATATTAACTAATGCTGGTGGAGTTACAGTTTCTTACTTCGAGTGGGTACAAAACTTATATGGATACTACTGGTCAGAAGAAGAAGTAGAGCAAAAAGAAGAAGTAGCTATGGTTAAAGCATTTGAATCTATTTGGAAAATCAAAGAAGAATACAATGTTACAATGAGAGAAGCTGCTTATATGCATTCAATTAAGAGAGTTGCTGAAGCTATGAAATTAAGAGGATGGTACTAGAATTTACTCTTAATAAATAATAGGATATAATTATTTAATATATAAAAGGGCTGTACTATGTACAGCCCTTAAAAGTTGTATGACTCAAAATAATTTGGGTCATTTTTTATTTTGTAAGATATATTAATGTAATCTATGTAAAAAAATTAAATACAACTATAAGCAATAAAACTAAAGTTGATGTAATTAAAATTATTTACTTTCAAAACACTTATAATGTAATATTAGTAGGTTTTAGATAGAGTCTATATATTATTATAACTTAAACTAATTCTTGTCAATTGACGCACTAATTATGAATAAGATATAATTAAATAAAAATAGTTTTATAAACTTAATTGAAAAAATATTAAATAAAAATAAATATATTTCTAAATTAAATATGTTTCAAGTAAGATAGGAGAGAGTTGATGGCTAACTTAATTCTAAATGGGATTTCTAGAACAGTTATAGTGAGTAGTTTATGTATATTTTTAATATTAATTTTTAAGAAAAAGATATTTAAAAGATTTAGTAAGAAGTTCAATTATTATATATGGTTAATAGTAGTTCTTAAGTTGTTACTTCCATTTACCTATTATACCTTTACAGTTAATATTTTAAGAAATAAAACGAAAGCCAGTATTGATAATATTAACTTAGAACATTTTAATAGTGTTTCAACTTTAAGTAATAGTATTTTGATATATGTTTGGATTTCTACTGTAATAATATATTTAACTTATACTATCTTTAAATACATAAAACTAAAAAACTTAATAAATGACTTATCTTATGATGTTGAGGATGAAGAAATAATAAATCTTTATGTAAGTATATTAAAAGAATTTAATATCACAAAAGATATAAAGTTAAAATATTCTTATGAAGTTGAAACACCAGCATTTTTTGATTCATGTGTGCTTTTACCACCACATGATTATAAACTAAAAGAACTTGAATGGATTTTTAGACATGAGCTTATGCATTTTAAGAGTAAAGACCTTTGTTTGAAATATGTAGTGTTGTTTTTAAAAATAGTTTATTGGTTTAATCCAGTTATATATATAATGGATAAACATATGGATTTAGATTGTGAACTTTATTGTGATGAGAGGGTTTTAAAAAAGTTTAGTACAGAAGATAAAAAAGACTATGCTTTAACAATTATAAATGCAATGAGAAGAAGCTCAAATTCTTCAAACAAATTTGTAGCTGGATTACATAAGAAATCTGATATTAAAAAGAGAGTAACGAATATGTTTAATGAAAAATATAAGAATGGTATATTAATAGCTTTAATTATATGTTTATTGTTTTCTGTTACGTTCTTTAAATTTGATTCAACTAGTCTTATTGAAGATACTGCTCCTTTAAATAAATCTGAGTGTGTATTTGAAGGAAGAGAGGAAGGAATGTTTATAACTATAGATTTTACATATGCAAATGCACCTGAAAAATTAAGAAGAGAGCATGAAGAAAACTGTAGAGCAGTTGGAATTATACCTAAAGATTCAGATTCAATAGAAGTTTTTCCCAGAGATTTTAGATATTGTTTGGATTTAAAAAAATAAAATTAACATCATAGAAGCTTTATATTTAAATTAAACAGTTAAAAAATTTAAGATTAATTACTAGAATATGATTTAAATAAGAAAAGAAGTAGTTTAGATTTAGTTTAAAAGGAGACATTTATATTAAGGATATAAAACTTAAAAAATAAGTAAATTGAAATACAAAATACTAATAAATAAGTTAGGTGAAAATATATGGTTAATTCAATTCTAAATGGGATTTTTAGAACTGTTATAGTAAGTAGCTTAAGTATTTTTCTGATATTGATTTTTAAGAAAAATGTATTCAAAAGATTTAGTAAAAAATTTAACTATTACATATGGATGATAGTTGTTATTAAGCTGTTGCTACCTTTTACATACTATACCTTTACAATAAATATCTTGAGAAGCAAAGAAAATATCAATATTAATAATATTAATTTAGAGGGATTCAATAATATTTCAAATTTAAAGAATAACATCTTATTATATGCTTGGCTTATAAGTGTAGTAATATATTTAATTTATACTATATTTAAATACATAAAACTTAAAAACTTAATAAATGATTTATCCTATGATGTTGAGGATGAAGAAATAATAAATCTTTATAAAGATATATTAAAAGAACTTAATATAACAAAAGATGTAAAACTAAAGTATTCTTATGAAGTTGAAACACCAGCATTTTTTAATTCATGTGTACTTTTGCCACCACATGACTATAATTTAAAAGAGCTCAATTGGATTTTTAGGCATGAACTTATGCATTTTAGGAGTAAAGACCTTTGTTTAAAGTATGTAATGATATTTTTAAAAATAGTATATTGGTTTAATCCATTTGTATATATAATGGACAAACATATAGATTTAGATTGTGAACTTTATTGTGATGAGAGGGTTTTAAAAAACCGTAGTGAAGAAGAAAAACAAGATTATGCTCTAACAATTATAAATGCAATGAGAAGAGGTTCAAATATTTCAAATAAATTTGTGGCTGGATTACATAAACAATCTGATATTAAAAAAAGAGTAATGAATATGTTTAATGAAAAATATAAAAATGGTATTTTAATGGCATTAACTTTATGTTTATTATCTTCTATTACTTTTTTAAAAGTAAATTCAACTAGTATTGCTAATTTAAATGTATTACCTAAAGATTTGGATTACTCAGAAACTACTAATAGAGCAATAATAGGCTTTATATCATTTACATATGCAGATGCTCCTGAAAAGGTTAGAAAAGAGCATAAAGAAAACTGTGAGTATTTGGGGAAGATTCCAAAAGATTCTGATGAAATAGAAGTTTATATAAAATTCTATAACAAATTAGAACCATAAGTAAACTTAGAAAAAACTATAATCTAAAAGTCACTTTTCTAAAAGTGGCTTTCTATAATAAGTTAAAAAATTCACTATATTTCTAACTTTATAGAAGTTTTATTAAAAAATATACGATACATAAAAACGCACAAAAAAACACATAAAACAATATTTATGCGTACTTTAGCTTCAAAAGGTACAAAATTCTTTACTTTTACAAACTCATATTATATAATTAAGTAAATAATGTATATTTAGGTGACATATTGGATAAGCTAATTAATTATTATTTATTAATATAATGATACTATAAAAGTTATATAAAGAGGTTTACAAAAAAGTTACAGATAGAGCTTTTATTAATGTATTGTGTATTAGTATTTTATCCTTAGGTACACTTCACCTACAAAATAGAATCATAAGATAATTATGGGAAAATTTTAGGAGGTTTATCGTGAAGAAAAAGATATTAATACCAGTATTTGCATCAGTTATGGCATTATCAGTAAGTTCAATTGTAAATGCAGATGAAATAAATGATTCATCTCAAAATAAAGATGATAAAACAAATACTGAATTAAATTTAGGCGAATATAAAGAAGTAAAATATAAAGTTGCAAGAATAAAAGATGGAGTAGCTATAAAGATAAGAGAAGAAGGTCAAGTTCAAAACATAGCTTATTCTGGAGACGAATTTACAGTCCTAGGAATCCAAGGAGAATGGGTTAAAGTTAAAGTTGAAGATGGCGAAGGTTGGTTGGCTACTAGATATGTAGATATATCTGAAGGGGTAGGATATACTAACGCTGATAAAGTAAACTTAAGAAAAGATAAAAGTGAAAATTCAGAAGTAATTGGAGAGCTAGAAAAAGGAAGCTCTTTATTGGTTTTAGAGGAAAATGGAGATTGGTTAAAAGTTAAAGATGGAGAAACAGAAGGATATGTAAAATCTTCTTATGTAACTGATAAAGCTCCAGTAATAGAAGAGCCACAAGTAGACCAAAATGTTACTCAAAATGGAGATTCTACAAACACAAATAACAATCAACAAAACAATACAAATAATAATCAACAAAATAATAATTCAAATGTGCCAACAGCTAACTCTAATGCAGTTCAAGCTGTGCTTAATTTGGCTTATTCTAAGCAAGGTTGCCCATATGTTTGGGGAGCAGAAGGGCCAAATACTTTTGACTGTTCAGGATTTACACAATATGTATACAGAAATGCAGTAGGAAAGAAGATACCAAGAACATCTAAGGCACAATCTAATTATGGACAAACTGTAAGTAAGGCAAATTTACAGCCAGGAGACTTAGTATTCTTTACAACTAATGGTTCTGGTTCTGTTAGTCATGTTGGTATATATGTAGGTGGAGGTAATATGATACATTCACCATCAACAGGAAAAACAGTTCGTGTAACTAGTATAAATTCAGCATACTATACAGCAAGATTTGTTACAGCAAAAAGAATCTTATAATCGATTTGTACTATAATAAATTGATAAATACATAAATACAAATGCTCTATATTATATTTAATTTAATCAGGAAATCTAAAATGATTATATGTTAAATGCAATATAGAGTTTTTTTGCATTATCTTAAATTTTGATGTGGATTTATATTAATATTACTATTAAATAGTATTCTTTCCAGATAATGATTATTTGCGCAATACCTTGACAGGATAAGGTAAAGGTGATAAGCTACTAACAGTACAAAAATACTTTTAATTTTAGTTCAGAGAGGCTAAAAAAGGAGGACGAAAGATGTTAAAATCAAGAAATTTAATCCAACCAGAAGACTTTTCAATAGAAGAAATAGATGAAATATTAGAATTAGCTCAAAAAATAATTGACAATCCGTCAAAATATTCTCATATATGTGAAGGTAAACTATTAGCTACATTATTTTATGAACCATCAACAAGAACAAGATTAAGTTTTGAATCTGCTATGAACAGACTAGGAGGTCGTGTCGTAGGTTTTTCAGAGCCAAACTCATCATCTGCATCAAAGGGTGAAACTTTAGGTGATACGATGAGAATAGTATCTGGTTATGTTGATATAATAGCTATGAGACACCCTCAATCAGGTGCAGCTACAGAAGCATCAAAATTCACAGAAGTACCATTTATAAATGCAGGAGATGGCGGAAATCAGCATCCAACCCAAACACTTACAGATTTACTTACTATAAAATCATTAAAAGGAACTTTAGAAAATCACACAATAGGATTATGTGGTGATTTAAAATATGGAAGAACTGTACATTCTTTAGTTAAGGCTATGGCGAGATACAAAAATACTAAGTTTGTATTTATAGCACCTGAAGAACTAAAAATGCCAGACTATATAAAAGAAGCTATAAAGGGACATGCTTACTATGAAACTAATAATTTAGATGATGTTATAGGAAGTTTGGATGTTTTATATATGACTAGAATTCAACAAGAAAGATTTGAAGATAAATCAGAATACGAAAGATTGAAAAACTATTATATTTTAAATAAAGCTAAATTAGAAAAAGCATCTGAAAGTATGTTAGTAATGCATCCATTACCAAGAGTAAATGAAATAGATGTTGATGTAGATACAGATGATAGAGCTGTTTATTTTAAGCAAGCTAAATATGGAATGTTCGTTAGAATGGCATTAATAATAAAGCTTCTAGGTATAAATGAAGGCTAGTAGTTACATTATATAATAGTAAAGGAGATTTTGGGATGTATAAAATTCTAGAAAATATATACATAGGTGAAGATATGTATAGAATGAAAGTAAAAGGTACTTTTGAAGGTAAGATGGGACAATTTTATATGCTAAGAGCATGGGATACTTATCCAGTACTTTCAAGACCTATAAGTATACATGATATAGATGAAGAAGGTATAACTTTTCTTTATAAAGTAGTAGGAGAAGGAACTCAAATTATTAGTAATCTAAAAGTGAATGATACTATAAAGCTAGAAGGTCCTTATGGAAATGGATATAGTAAAGTTGATGGAAAAGTAGCTCTAGTAGGTGGTGGAATCGGTGTAGCACCATTGTATTTAGTTGCTAAAAATATAAAAGACTGCGATGCTTATCTTGGATTTAGAGAAGATGTTATATTAGAAAATGAATATAAAGAAGTTTGTAATGAGGTATATACAACAGTAGGAAATACGTTTGTAACAGACATAATTGATGTAGAAAAATATGACTATATATTAACATGTGGGCCAACTCCAATGATGGAAAAATTGGTTAAAATGGTAGAAGGTACTAAAACAAGGATTATGGTGTCACTTGAAAATCATATGGCATGTGGAGTAGGAGCATGTTTAGTATGTACATGTAAGACTACTAAAGGAAACAAAAAAACTTGCAAAGATGGTCCAGTATTTTGGGGAGAGGACGTGATTTTTAATGGCTAATTTGAACATAAAATTTGGAAATATTAATTTTAAAAATCCAGTAATAATGGCGTCTGGGACTTTTGGATTTGGAAGAGAATATAATGAAATTTATGATATACAAAAGCTTGGTGGTATAAGTAGTAAAGGTCTTACTTTAAATAAAAAACCTGGTAACAATGGTATGAGAGTTCATGAGACACCATCAGGTATGATGAATAGTGTTGGACTTGAAAATCCTGGAGTTCAAGGATTTATAGACAGTGAACTTCCTTTCTTCAGTGAGTTAGATTTAGTTAGAATTGCTAATGTTGGAGGTGGAACATTAGAAGATTATCTACTTGGGGTTAAGCTGTTAAATGACAAGCCTGTAGATATTATTGAATTAAACATATCTTGTCCAAATGTCAAAGCAGGAGGAATGGCTTTTGGTATAAAAAATGAAGTGGCAAGAGAAGTTGTTCGTGAGGTAAGAAACGTAACTAAACTACCTCTAGTAATAAAATTATCGCCTAATGCTGAAGATATTGTGGGTATGGCAAAAGTTTGTGAAGAAGAAGGTGCTGATGGAGTATCTTTAGTTAATACTTTTAAAGCAATGGCAATTGATATAAAAAATAGAAAGCCAGTATTTGAAAATGTATATGCTGGATTATCTGGCCCAGCTATAAAGCCTATAGCTCTTAGAATGGTACATGAAGTTTGTAAAAATGTAAATATACCAGTAATGGGAATGGGTGGAATAACTAAAGCTACAGATGCCATAGAATTTATAATGGCAGGAGCTACTTGTATTCAAGTTGGAACTGCAAATTTCATGAATCCTAAAATTGGTCTTGAGATAATAGATGGAATCAATGAATTTATGGATAGAGAAGGAATAAAGACTTTAGAAGAAATAAGAGGAATTATATAAGTCAGTGCAGGTATGATAAATAAGTATAACTAAAGCAAATAATATAAATTAAAATAAATATAATATTAACATGGAGGAAAAAATAATATGAGTAAAGTAGATGTAGTAGATATATTAAAGAAAAGTGATGCATTATTAGAGGGACATTTTTTATTATCTTCAGGAAAACACAGTAACAGATATGTGCAATGTGCAAAGTTATTAAGATTCCCAGAGTATGCAGCTGAGGTATTAAATACAGTTGTTGAACAAATTAAAGATTTAGGTATAGACTTAGTAGTTGGGCCAGCTATGGGTGGAGTAGTAGTTTCTTATGAGTTAGGAAGACAGTTAGGAAAAGAAGCTATATTCACTGAGAGAAAAGATAATACAATGGAGTTAAGAAGAGGATTTGAAGTTAAAAAAGGTGCAAAAATAATAATTGCTGAAGATGTTGTTACTACTGGTAAGTCAACTATGGAAACAAAAAGAGTATTAGAAGCATTAGGTGGAGAAGTTATAGGTGTTGCTTGTATAGCTGATAGAACTAATCATGATATAGGTATGCCTATATATAGTGCAGTAAAACTTGATATTCAAGTTTATGAAGCTGGTGAATGTCCTTTATGTAAAGAGGGAAAATTACCAGTTGTTAAACCTGGAAGTAGAGAGTTTAAAGAATTAGGAATGTAATAACTAATTAATTAAATTTAACATTATTTGAGGAAATACAAATTTTTTTGACTAAAAAAATATCAATTTAAATATATAAATAAGAGATAATAAACAGCTAGCTTTCATTTAAAAGGCTAGCTGTTTTTTGTTGAAAATATATTTACAAAACAGTAGCTAGTAGCAGTACAATATAATTATAAAATAAAAAATTATTATATATATTGGGGAGGGTTTCGGTATGAGTAATCAATTAAAGAAAAATCAAAAAAAGGTTGTATTTTTTGGTGTTGGTGCTGTTGGGGCTACCTTTGCAGAACAATTTTTAAATTCTAAATATGATTTTAAAATTCTTTGTGACCAAAAAAGAAAAAAAAGATATTTAGAAGATGGTTTTATAATAAATGGAAAAAGATATGACTTCGATTATATAACTAAAGATGAATATAAAAAAGAAGCTGATTTTATAATTATAGGTTTAAAATACAATAACCTAAAAGAAAATATAGAAGAGTTAGATGGATTGGTTGGAAAAGATACAGTAATAATGTCTTTATTAAATGGAGTTAATAGTGAAGAGATAATAGGAGAAAGATTTGGAATTGAAAAAATGGTATATTCATATGTAACAAATATAGATGCAAAAAAAATAGAAAATAATATTATACATACTACAGATGGAATAATTGTATTTGGAAATAAAGATAATAGTGAAGATAGAAAAACAGATATAATAACTAAAGTTTTTGATAGTGTAAATATAGAATATGTATTATCAAAAAATATTCAAAAAGATATGTGGTGGAAATACATGGTTAATATTGGGGTAAATCAAACTTCAGCTATACTTGGAGCTTCTTATGGAGTGTTTCAAGATTCTGAATATCTAAGAGAGTTAGCAAAATCTGCAATGAGAGAAGTTGTTGATATAGCTGAAGTAAAAGGTATATGTCTTACAGAAGATGATGTAGAAAATTCATTACATAGAATACTAGAACATTCAAGAGAAGGTAGAACATCAATGCTTCAGGATGTAGAGGCTCATAGACTTACAGAAGTAGATATGTTTTCTAAGAATATTTGTGAACTTGGAAGAAAGTATAACATACCAACTCCTATAAATCAGACTCTTTTTTATATGATAAAAGTAATTGAAAGTAGATTTTAGAAAATTTTTAGAAAAAAATTGAGGCTGTGAGTAAATCTGTGTAAAACAAATTTATCTACAGCTTTTTTAGTAGACACAATTGGTAAAAATGGTTATACGTCAAATTATGAATACTAAAAAAATAAAAAATTTTAAATTTTTTATTTATTGCAAAAAAAAGGAAGAAATGCTATACTTTTTGTAATATATTATTTCAGTTGTTATGATACAGTAAATTTTTATAATTTAATCTGTCTAATAATGTCTTATAGTTTATGTTTTTATTATATTATAACAAAATAATATAAATAAAGTGATAGTATAGAAATAAGGTGATAGTATTGAAAGTAAAGTCAAATTTAGATGAAATTTTATATCATAAGATTATTGAAAGTCTTATACGTGGTGAATACTCTGTAGGTCAGAAAATTTTACTTAATGACCTTTGCGAAAAGTTTGAAGTTAGCCGAACACCAGTCGTACAGGCAGTAAAAATGTTAAATAAAGACGGTGTGCTTACTATTATGACAAATGGTAAAGTGTATGTACCAGAGTATGAATATGATATGGTAAAACAAGTTTGTGAAACAAGGACATTGATTGAAACATATGCTTTAGAAAAAATGATGAAGGAAGAAGATGATGAGGTTTTCCAACAAAAGCTAGATACGATAAAAAAATATTCTGATAAATGCGAAATATTTTATCAACAAGGAAAATCGGTAGAACTTGCTCTTACAGATTTAAAATTACATAAAGCTATTGTTGAAGGTGCAAATAATAAAATTTTAAAAGATATCTATGTTGGTATACAAGGAAGATTTATAGTAGTAAATTATTTGATACGACCATTAAAAAATCGTAATTATGAGGGAACAGTGCAAGACCATTTTGAAATATTGGAATACATTGAAAAGAGAGATACAAAAAAAGCAGTTGAGAAATTAAGAAATCATATACAAGGAACTATTAAACGATTTTGTGAAGATGAATAAGAGACTTCAAGATTCCTATATAGTACAGGAAGCCATATGGCTTCCTAAAAAATTAACCTTTTATAAAAAATTTTTTATTTTAAATTTAAAATTTTAAATTTAAAATAAAAAATTTGAAAGAGGTGATAGGAACTTTGAATAAAATTATTACAGAAGGGATAGAAAATACTATGAAAAAGCTATTTACAAGTGAAACATTTTTGGAATTTCAGTTTATCAGTGACTGCCAACTGTCTCCAGATGGAGGATATACAGCCTTTGTTATAAAGAAAGCTGATATCAAAGAGAATGGTTACACAAGCCAACTTTATGTATTAGACAATAAAAGTGGAGAATTAAAACAAATAACTTCTATAGATTCTGTAGGAGCATATGCTTGGGAAAATGAAAATACGATTTTGTTCCCTGCTTTGAGAAATGAAAAAGTAAAAGAAGGTATTAAAAATGGCAAGCAATGTATGAGTTACTATGCTTTATCTTTACATGGTGGAGAAGCAGAAGAACTTTTTAGATTACCCATCAAAGGTGGTAAATTGAATCCTATAGGAAAAGGTTTGTATGCAGTAATTGATTCTTATGATAATGACCAACCTGCTATGGAAGGATTGTCAGAAGAAGAACAGCAGAAAAAAATAAATGCTTATAATAAAAGACAATATGAACACTTTAAAGAAATTCCTTATGCTATCAATGGTGAAGGATATATTAGTAGGAAAAGAAAGCGCCTGTACTTATATAACAATAATACAAAGGAATTAAAGCCAATTACAGCCCCAATGTTTAATGTGGTAGATATGAAAATAAATGATGGCAAAATATTATATGTAGGACAGGAGTTTGAAAATGTAAAAGGTTTAAAAAATGGAGTTTATGTGTTTGATACTAAGAATAATACAAATGTTTGTATATTAGAAAAAGATAATTATATTATAAAAGGTTTTGAATTATATAAAAATAAAGCAGTGTTAAATTTAACAGATGCTTTGTCTTATGGTAATGGCGAAAATGGAGATTTTTATACCATTGATATTGATACAAAAGAAATGAAACTTCTTTCAGAACATCAACATCATTGTATAGGAAATACAATAACATCTGATATTAAAATAGGTACAGGGCAGACAACAAAAGTAGATGGTGAATATATTTATTATACCTCTACAGTAAATATGGACTGCATTATTGAGAGAATACATATTCCAACAGGAAAACAGGAAAAAGTTACAAAAACAGGTTCTGTTGATTTTATCGATGTGAAAGATGGCAATATTGTATGTGTAGCTTGTACAGGAAATCAATTACCTGAAGTTTATACAGTAGAAAATGAAACTTTATGCAAGAAAACATATTTGAATGAACATATTCTACAGGAATATAAAATTTCTGAACCAGAATATATGGAATCAAAAGGAAGTTCTAACTGGGAAATACAAGGATATGTATTTAAACCAGTAGATTATGAAGTAGGAAAAAAATATCCAGCTATATTGGCAATTCATGGTGGGCCAAGATTGACATATGGACCATATTTTATGCATGAAATACAGGTATTTGCAAGTTCAGGATATTTTGTATTCTTCTGTAATCCAAGAGGTTCCGAAGGTCGAGGGAATGATTTTGCTGATATTAGAAAACAATTTGGAGATATTGATTACATAGATTTTATGGAGTTTACAGATGCTGTACTTGAAAAATATCCTGATATTGATGAAACGAAGTTGGCTGTAGAAGGTGGAAGCTATGGCGGATTTATGACAAACTGGATAATTGGTCATACAAATCGTTTTGCTGCTGCTTGTGCTCAGCGTTCTATTGCAAACTGGAGTGGTATGGAGGGTACAACAGACATTGGTTATTATTTCTGCAAAGGGCAAACAGGAGCTTCTCACATGGAAAATCATGAGCTTCAATGGAAACAATCTCCTCTTGCTTACGCTGATAAATGTGTTACTCCAACTTTATTCTTACATGGGGAAAAAGATTATCGTTGCTATATGCAAGAAGCATTCCAGATGTTTTCTGCATTGAAAATTCATGAATGCCCTACAAAACTTTGTCTTTTTGCAGGAGAAAATCATGAGTTATCACGTTCTGGCAGACCAAAACAAAAACTACAAAGATTAGTAGAAATGTTAAATTGGTTTTCAATATATGTTAAAAAAGAGCAGTAAAGAGAGGAGAATATAAAAATGGAAAAACTAAAAATTGAAAGTTCAGATATTTACGAATATTTATTTCCTCATGATATTTCTTGTTCCCCTGATGGAAAGTATATTGCTTATATTATATCAAATATCAATGAGGAAAAAGATTGTTATGAACATGACTTATATGTTATGGAAATAAAAACAAAAAAACAAATACATTTAACTCAAACAAGAGATGTAACAGCATTTAGCTGGATTTCTAATACAGAATTATTTTTTACTTCAAAAAGAGATAAACCAAAAGCAGGTACAACAGATTTTTACACTATTTCTATACAAGGAGGAGAAGCAAAAAGAGCATTTTCTATCCCCAAAGCCTGTGGTCTACCTGTATCATTGGGAAATAAATTGTGGTTATTGATGACAAAAAATCCAACAGATGCTAAAAAATCAGAACCAGATAGAGCGGTAGAAGGTGTGGACTATTGGACATTTACAGATAAACCTTTTATAAGAGATGGAGAAAGTTTTTCTCAAAGAAGACGTGTTACTTTAGAGTTGTATCAAGAAGGAAAAAATGAAACAAAAGCTATTACACCAAAATATTGTGAGGTAGCAAGTTTAGATGTTTCTTCTGACAAAAAAAGAATTTTATATATTGGTCAGATTTATGAAGATTGTGCGACACCTTTTTCTGGTCTTTGGGAGTATCATTTAGAAACTGGAGAAACAAAAGAACTTGTTCCACAGGGAAAGTATCAAATTAGCTTGGCTAAATATGTTGGTGAAAATAAAGTAATGTTGCAGGCTTCTACATTAGACCGTTCTATTACACAGAACCATGATATTTTTATGCTTAACTTGGATAATGGTGCAATGAATATGATTGCAAGCCCAGATGGTATGTATGCTACATTATTGGATGTAGATGCTGTATATGGTGGTGGGCGTAGTAATAAAGTCATAGGAGATAAGTTTATTGGTGCAAGAATTTGCAGAACTATGACAGAGTTTAATGAATTTGACACAAAAACAGGTAATATACGCATTATTACAAAAGTAGATGCTTTTACCTCTTTTGATGTTTATGACAACACAATGTATGTAGTTATGCTGAAAGACTATGAATTAGCAGAAATATACAGCATTGATATGATGACAGGAGAAATGATAAAAATGACTACTTTTTCTAAACCATACTTAGATAGTCATAAAGTATCTTTACCTGAAAAATTAACATTTGTGGCAAAAAATGGAGAGGAAGTAGATGGTTTTGTAATACCACCTGTAGATGTTAAAGAAGGTGAAAAATATCCAGCTGTATTATTTATCCATGGTGGACCTAAATGGGCATATGGTTATATGTTTACACATTTGAAACAGTGTGTAGCATCAAAAGGAATGTATGTTATTTACTGTAATCCTCATGGAGGCGATGGATATGGTGAAAAATTCTTGGAGATGGTAGAAAGATGGGGTTATGTTGATTATGAACATCTCATGGAATTTGTAGATACCTGTATTGAAAAATATCCTGGTATTGATGCAGACCGCCTAGGTGTGACAGGAGGAAGTTATGGTGGTTATATGGCAAACTGGATAATTGGCCATACAGACCGTTTCAAAGCAGTTGCTTCTCAAAGAGGTATTAGTAACTTAGTTACAGCGTCTTTGATTATTGACTTTGGTGATAGAATTATGAAGCAAACTTGTGGTGATAAGACACCTTGGAATCATGAGGAAGTTCTTTGGAATCATTCGCCTATTAAATATGTAAAAAATGTTAAAACACCAACTTTGTTCTTACATAGCGATAGAGATTATAGATGTTTTATGGGAGATACTTTCCAAATGTTCACAGCATTAAAACAGCTTGGTGTAGATACAGAAATGTATTTATTCCATGGAGATACACACGGATTGTCTAGAAATGGCAGACCATCTAATAGAATTGTACGTGCTGATGCCATTGTAGATTGGTTTGAAAGATATTTATAATAAGGGGGTTATTTTATGAGTGAAATGTTATTATGGTTTAGTGTTGTATTAGTTTTGTTTGCTATTGGAGATTTAATTGCAAGTAAAACAAAAGCAAAAGTTTCTGCTGTATTTGTCACATTACTTTTATTTTTGATTCTCTTTGTTACAAAAGTGATACCAGCAGATATTATTGAAAAAGCAGGTATGACTGCAGCGGCAAGTTGGAGTGTTCCAATGATTATGTTCAGTATGGGAACAATGTTGAATGTCAAACAGTTTATAGACGAATGGAGAACTGTGTTGACAGCATGGCTTGGAATTTTGGCAGTTATCATTTGTGTTTCATTGTGTATTCCTCTGTTTGGAAAAGCAACAGTATTGACAAGTATACCAGTTATAAATGGGGCTTTACCTGCTACCACTATTATGACACAGGCAGCGTTAGAAAAAGGATTGACACTTGCAGCAGCTACAGCAACAGTTGTATTTGCAATTCAGAAATTTGTTGGTACACCAATTGCCTCTAGAGCTGCACTACAGGAAGCCAACCGTCTTTTAATAGAATATCATGAAGCAAAAGGAAAAGGAATTGATTTAGCAAATGTGAGTGGTGACAATAAAGAAACAGAAGGTACAGCAAAAAAAGCAAAACAAGTTTTCTGTGAAAAATATGATAAATATTATTCTACAAATGTTTGTATATTTTTTATAGCTATATTCTCTTATTTAGGATATGAGTTTTCAGAGATTATTCATGTGAATTATTCGATTGTATGTCTTGTTGTTGGTGTTCTTGTAACTCGTATTGGTATTGTACCAAAAGACATTTTAGAAAAAGGAAAAATAAAGGGGTTTATTAACATGGTTGTGTTTGCGGCTGTTATTCCTTCTTTAGCGAAGGTTTCTTTGACAGATTTAGTTAGTCTTTTTGTACCAATTGTAGGTATGTTTGCAGTTTCTATTATTGGTATATTTATTACAATGAAGGTATTACCTGGATGGAAAATTATTGGTTCTAAACCTCTTGCCTTTGGTGTAGGATTTTGCCAGATGCTGGGATTCCCAACAACATATTTGATTTCAAATGAAGTATGTAATGCCATTGGAGAAACAGAAGAAGAAAGAGCATATTTGATGTCTAAAATAATGCCTAAGCTAGTAGTTGGTGGTATGGCTTGTATGATTTCTATAGTGGTAGCTGGTATTATTGTACCAATGCTATAAATAAATTTTGTAATTAAATAGTAAATAGGAAAAGGGATAATTATTTATTGGGATAGGTTATAATATAAAAAGGATTCTAAAAGTCATAAAAAGCTTGTAGAATCTTTTTTTATGTTAACTTAAATAATGAACGCATAAGTTTAAGGGAAATACTCATAGCTATAACATGAGAATGATAAATAAAATTAAAAATTCTAATACATATGCAGTATTTAAAATTTCTTCTGTTATGTCATGTTTGATTTTTAATAACTCTTTCACGTTTTATCTAAAATAAAAAACACTCAAATATGACTAAGAGCGGTTTGAAATTCAATGTTAATTTAATTTTAGAATTATCCATCTTATAATATATAAAAGATGAATTGAAAAATATTTTTAATAGCTATAACTATTGATATTACTTATTTTTATATTAACTACTATATCATAAAATAACAAAAAAATCAAGTCGAGTAATCTCTCTGTTTCAGTGATATACTAGGTTTTAATAGTTTTTAATAAACATAATGTAACTAGAGGATAATCTATGTTTTTTAATTTTTTTGATTAAAGTTATCTCTAGCTCAATAATTATAAGGAGAAATATTATGAATTTGAAAAAAGGATTAGATATTTTAGAAATTCCATCAAGTATATTAGGTAAGGGTAAAGTTATATATATTCCAGTAATCTATACAGAAGATGAGGCAACCATTGTTGATACTGGACTTCCAGGTCAAGGAGAGTTAATAATTGATGCTCTTAATAAGAGTAATACAAGTTTTAATAAATTAAAAAATATCATAATAACTCACCATGATATAGACCATATAGGAAATATAAAATATTTAAGAGAAAAATCTAAAAATGATATAAAGGTATATGCATACAAAAGTGAAGTTAACTATATAACAGGAGAGGAAACACCATTTAAACTTTGCATATTAGAGCAAGAAATAGATAATTTTAATGACAAAATGCTTGATATGTTAAATGCTATGAAACTTGGATTTAAGTCATCATATACGACAGTAGATGTATCTTTAAATAACCATGAGGTTTTACATTTAAGTGAAGAAGTAGAGGTTATACACACAGGTGGTCATACTAGGGGTCATATATGTCTTTATTTAAAGAAATCTAAAGTACTTATTGCTGGAGATTTATTAGAGATAAAAGATGGTAAACTTAGACCAGTTGATGTAATGCATAGTGACAAGCAAGAATTGATAAAAGCTATTAAGAAATTAAGTAACTATGATATAGAGGAAATAGTTTTTAGTCATGGTGGATTATATAAAAAAAATATAATTGAAACATTAAAAAATATAGTTATTGAATAATGTTACATGATTGAAAATACTCTCCAGCTCTTTATGAAAAATTTATCTATATAAATAATTAAATATGAGAAGGAAAGAAACAAAAAATGTATAAATAATTATTTACTTGATATTTTGAGAATAAAAATATTACTGGAATCAGAAATTTCCAGTAATATTGAGTAGGAAAAAATATATTTACACAAATCTATAAACATTCTCAAAAAACTTATAATTATTGTTAGTTTTAAATTATATTAATCTTCAATGCTATTTAAATTACTAAATATTTTTAACTCTTCAATGAAAATACTTGCTGCTTTTGATAAAGTTATATCTTTTGGAAAGATATATGAAAAATGTCTGTTATAGTTGCTTCCAAGTTCTATAACAGATAGTTCGTTATTTAAAACAGGTAAGCTTGTTACTAGATTAGATACTATTGTAATCCCTAAATTATTTCTAACTGATTCTTTGACAGCATAGTTACTTCCAAAGACCATCATACTTTTTGGAATAATTTCCTTAACACTTAAAAACATATCCAAATAGTCTCTAGTTCCAGAACCATCTTCTCTGACTATCCATTTCTGATTTTGAAGCTTATCAAAACTAAAATCTTTTAATAAAGGACTATTATATGGAAGTGCTAAAACCATCTTATCTTCAAAAAAATATTCTTGCATAAATGTGGGTGAAGAACAAGTCCCTTCGATAAGTCCAATATCTAAAATATAATCCTTAACATGAGAAGATACAATAGATGTATTTTCTATGAAAATTTCTATATCTATGTCAGGATACTTTTGAGAAAATAGTGCAAGAAAATTAGGAAGAATATATTCTCCAATAGTTAAACTTGCGCCAATCTTTAAACGTCCAGTTATAGCATCTGAAACCTGACTTACATCATGATATGTAACACTTAAAAGATTTAGTATTTCTTTGGCTCTTTTATATAATATTTGTCCACTTTCTGTGATAAAAATAGTTTTTTGTTTAATAGACCTATTTATAAGTACAACTTTAAAGTAGTTTTCTAAGTTTTTAATATGTTTACTTACACTTGGTTGTGATAAATTTAGATATTCACCAGCCTTAGTGAAATTTTTATATTCAACAACAGCCACAAACGTTTTTAATTCTTCAAACAATTTTTTATATCTCCTTTGCATAACAAAAATTTTGTATTTTTTATAAGTTACTTACAGATAATTGTAATATATACATTAATCATTAAAAATATTAATCATTACGATATTATATATTTATTTTACTTATGGTTATTACAATTATATACTATTATTGTAAAGAAAACTATATTAATTGGAAGGTAGGTATATTATGTTAAAAAATAAAAGTAGTTTTACATTAAAGAATATAAAAGAAATATTACCTGGGTTGTTTGTATCAGTATTAGTAGGTTATATTAGTATATTTATTTCGATATTAATACCTAAGGTAGGAGCAGCATCAATCTCTATATTTTTGGGTATGTTTGTAGGAAATTTATTTTTAAACCAGAAAGTATTTCAAAAGGGTTATAAATTTTCAGAAACAGATTTGCTATCATATTCAATAGTATTATTAGGAGCAACACTTAGTATATCTACTCTAATAGATTTAAAGATTTCAGGTATATTGTTTATAATATTACAAATGACAATAACAATAGTATCAGCACTTTATATAGGTAAAAAGCTAGGTTTTGGTGAAAACTTTAGATTTCTTATGGCAAGTGGAAATGCAGTATGTGGTTCTTCTGCTATAGCAGCAACAGTTCCAGTAGTTAATGCTACAGACAAAGAAAAAGGAATAGCAATAACTATTGTAAATGTTACTGGTATATTTCTTATGTTTTTACTTCCAATAATATCTCAATTCTTATATAGTCATGAACTTGTAAAAACATCAGCAATGATAGGTGGTACATTACAATCAATTGGTCAAGTTGTGGCAAGTGGAGCTATAGTTGGGGAAAATGTAAAGGATTTAGCAACTATTTTCAAAATAATGAGAGTAATATTCTTAGTTGTAGTTGTTTTAGTATTTGGACATTTGAAAAATAAGTCTAACAGTGAAATTATTGAAGAAGAAAAAGATGAAATAAAAAAGAAAAAAATAAATATACCATGGTATGTACTTGGGTTTTTCATAACTTGTGCACTTTTTTCAATTAATATCATACCAAAAGAAGTATCTGTATTGTGCAAAGAAATAAGTAATAAATTTGAAATAATAGCACTAGCAGCAATTGGATTAAAAGTTAATGTAAAAGACTTAGTAAGACAAGGTAAAGCAGTTTCTTTATATGGTTTATTTGTAGGAACAGTACAAGTTATATCAGCGATAGTTTTGATAAAGATATTTATATAGAATAAAAGTATTGATTATAATATCAATCTACTTAATCAAAATAATATGTTATTAATAATCGATAATATAAATAAAAAATGAATTCTAATAAGCGTAGATGGGTATAAGCTTATTGGAGTTCATTTTTTATTTATAGTGAAAATTTAAAGTAAAATATTATTTTACATAATAATAACATTATAAATTTTGAAATTAGTTATCTTTGTGTTAAAATAAGAAAAATGCACATATCACAGTTAAGTATTTAAGCAGATAAATAAAATAAAAATATAAATATTAAGGAGATTTTTTATATGAATGTTTATGAAAAGAATAATGTAGTTATACTAGAAGGAGTAACAGATTTTGATCCAAAACATATATTTGAGTGTGGTCAATGTTTTAGATGGCAAAAGCAAGAAGATGGCTCATACACAGGAGTTGCGAAAGGTAGAATATTAAATGTAAAAAAAGAAGATGATAAAGTATATTTAAATAATACAAATTTAGAGGAGTTTAATAGTATTTGGTATAATTACTTTGATTTAGGGACTGATTATACAGAAATAAAAAACAATCTAAAAAGTATGGATGAATATTTAAATAAAGCTACTGAATTTGGATGGGGAATAAGAATATTGAGACAAGATGGATGGGAAATGCTTATATCATTCATAATTTCTTCTAATAATAGAATTCCTATGATACAAAGAGCTATAGAAAACTTATCAAAAAGTTTTGGTAAATACATAGGTGAGTATGAAGGTAAAGAATACTATGCATTTCCAACACCAGAAGAGTTAAATAAAGCCTCACAAGAGCAAATAAGAGCATGTCAAACAGGTTTTAGAGACAAGTACATAAAGAGTACTACACAAGCTGTTATAGAAAATAATGATAAGGTATCTGAATATGTAAATCTAAGTACAGATGATTGTAGAAAAGAGCTTTTAAAATTTAATGGAGTAGGTCCAAAGGTATGTGATTGTATTGCGTTATTTGGCATGCAAAAATATGACTCTTTTCCAGTTGATGTATGGGTTAAGAGAGTTATGCAAGAGTTCTACATAAATGAAGATATGAGTTTACCTAAAATGAGAACTTATGGGATTGATAAATTTGGAGAAATGTCTGGATTTGCACAACAATATCTATTTTACTATGCAAGAGAGCTTGGTATAGGAAAATAGACTTAAGGGGGAAGGAATTATGGGAGTGATAGGCACAATATTTCTGTTCTATTTAATTATATCATATCTAGCTGGAGCCATAATTTCTGTAATTATATTACTTGAAAATAGAGATCCTGCAAAAACCATGTCTTGGTTATTGATGTTTATCATATTTCCTGGGATAGGGTTAATTATATATGCTATTTCGGGTAGAAATATTAGAAAACGAAAATTATTTAAAACTCAAAAACTAGCTAATAATATAAAAGAAAAGAAACTTTTTGATACATTAGAAAAGATAACAGAAATTGTTGAACTAGAAAAAGAATCTATAAGGCAAAATAAGCTTTTAAGAGATGAAGAAGATGGTAGCTATAGAAAAAGAGTCATAAGCATGCTACTAAAGACTGGGATGTTTCCATTTACTAAAAACAATAAAGTAGATGTTTTTGTAGATGGAAATGAAAAATTTAAGAGACTTATAGAAGATATAAGAGAAGCTAAAGACCATATTCATTTAGAGTACTTTATAATCAAAGACAGTGAAATAGGTAGGGTGTTAAAAGAAGAACTTATAAAAAAAGCTAAGGAAGGTATTAAAATAAGAATTTTATATGATGATGTAGGGTGTTGGAGATTTTGGTTTAATAGAAAATTTTTCCGAGAAATGAGAGAAGTAGGTATAGAAATAGCAGCTTTTTTACCTACAAAATTCCCTATAATAGGAGGAAAGTTAAACTATAGGAATCATAGAAAAATTGTTGTTATTGATGGAATAATTGGATATACAGGTGGAATAAATATAGGAGATGAATATTTAGGAAAAAATGAGAAGTTTGGGTATTGGAGAGATACTCATATTAGAATTAAAGGAATTTCTGTATATATGCTTCAAATGACATTTTTGATTGATTGGTATTATACAACAAAAGAGGTTTTAGTCACTAAAAATTACTTTCCAAGTGTCGGAAATGTAGGTGAAAGTATGATACAAGTGGTAGCTAGCGGACCAGATAGTGATTGGGAAGACATTCATTATGCTTATTTTTCTGCTATATGTCAAGCTAAACAAAATGTTTATATAGAAACTCCATACTTTATTCCGGATGAGAGTCTGCTGAAAGCTATAAAAAGTGCTGCACTTAGTGGTGTAGATGTAAGAATAATATTTCCTAAAATTGCAGACCACAAAATAGTTAATATAGCATCTTATTCATATTTTGAAGAAATATTAAGAGCAGGTGGTAAAGTCTATTTGTATAAAAAAGGATTTATACATTCCAAAGTAGTAATAATAGATGATAAAATTGCTTCTGCGGGTACAGCAAACATGGACTTAAGAAGTTTTATGCTCAACTTTGAAGTGAATGCTTTTATTTATGATGAAGATGTTATCAAGGTAATGACAGATGATTTCTTTGAAGATTTAAGTTATTGTGAAGAGCTTAATTTAGAGGTATTCATGAACAGAAATATTGTACAAAAAATTAAAGAATCTGTAGCCAGATTATTTTCACCAATATTATAAAAAATTATTAAAAAAGGTATTGAAAATTATGTGTGATTGGTATATTATAATAATTGTTAGCACTCTAGTAGATAGAGTGATAATAAATAAAAAGTATATATATAAATCTACATACAAAAGTAGTATTAATTTAAAAATAACTAAAAACATAGGCAAACTAGTCTATACTTAATATTTTAGGAGGCGTGAATAATGAAAATAAGACCATTAGCTGACAGAGTAGTAATTAAAAAAGTAGAAGCAGAAGAAAAGACTGCAAGTGGAATAGTTTTACCAGGAGCAGCTAAAGAGCAACCTCAAATAGCTGAAGTTGTAGAAGTTGGACCAGGTGGAATAGTTGAAGGAAAAGAAATAAAGATGGAATTGACAGTTGGAGACAAAGTTATATTCCAAAAATATTCTGGAACAGAAGTTAAAATAGAAGGGCAAGAATATACAATACTAAGACAAAGTGATGTATTGGCTGTTATTGAATAAATATAGAATAAATTTATTAGGAGGGGTTTAAAATGGCTAAAGAAATTAAATTTTCAGAGGAAGCAAGAAGAGCTTTAGAAGCTGGTGTAAATAAATTAGCAGATACAGTAAAAGTAACATTAGGACCTAAAGGAAGAAATGTTATATTAGATAAAAAATTTGGTTCTCCACTTATAACTAATGATGGTGTAACTATAGCAAAAGAAATAGAATTAGAAGATAGATTTGAAAATATGGGAGCTCAGTTAGTTAAAGAAGTAGCAACTAAAACTAACGATGTAGCTGGAGATGGTACTACAACTGCTACAGTTTTAGCACAAGCTATAATCAGAGAAGGTTTAAAAAATGTAACAGCAGGTGCTAACCCAATACTTTTAAGAAAAGGAATACAAAAAGCAGTAACAGTAGCAGTAGAAGAATTAAAAAATCAATCAAGAATAGTAGAAACACAAGAAGCTATATCTCAAGTTGCTTCTATATCTGCTGGTGATGAAGAAGTTGGAAAATTAATAGCAGAAGCTATGGAAATAGTAGGTAAAGATGGAGTTATAACTGTTGAAGAATCTCAAACTATGAATACTGAATTGGATGCTGTTGAAGGTATGCAATTTGACAGAGGATTCGTTTCTGCATACATGGTTACAGATGTAGACAAGATGGAAGCAGTTTTAAACGACCCATATATATTAATTACTGATAAAAAAATATCTAACATACAAGAACTATTACCAATTCTTGAACAAATAGTTCAACAAGGTAAAAAGCTACTAATAATCGCTGAAGATGTAGAAGGTGAAGCATTATCTACATTAGTTGTTAATAAATTAAGAGGAACATTTGATGTAGTAGCAGTTAAAGCTCCAGGATTTGGAGATAGAAGAAAAGAAATGCTTCAAGATATAGCTATACTTACAGGTGGTCAAGTAATATCAGAAGAATTAGGATATGATTTAAAAGAAGCTGATTTATCTATGTTAGGTAGAGCTTCATCTGTTAAAGTAACTAAAGAAAACACTACAATAGTAGATGGTTCTGGAGATAAAAAAGCTATAGAAGATAGAGTAAATCAAATCAAACATCAAGTAGAGCAAACTACTTCAGATTTTGATAGAGAAAAATTAATGGAAAGATTAGCTAAGCTTGCTGGTGGGGTAGCTGTTGTAAAAGTTGGAGCTGCTACAGAGGTTGAGTTAAAAGAACGAAAATTAAGAATAGAAGATGCTCTTAATGCAACTAGAGCTGCTGTAGAAGAAGGAATAGTAGCTGGTGGAGGAACTGCTTTTGTTAGTGTTATACCAGCAATAGGAACACTAGTTGATAGTTTAACTGGAGAAGTTAAACTAGGAGCTCAAATAGTTAAAAAAGCATTAGAAGAACCATTAAGACAAATAGCTATAAATGCTGGTCTTGAAGGTGCTGTAATTGTACAAAATGTTGTTAATGCTGAAGCAGAAACTGGATTTGATGCTTTAAATGAAACATATGTAAATATGATAGAAGCTGGTATAGTTGACCCAACTAAAGTTAGTAGAAGTGCTTTACAAAATGCTGCATCAATAGCAAGTACTTTCTTAACTACTGAAGCTGCTGTTGCTGATCTTCCTGAAAAAGAAGATGTAGGAATGCCAGGAATGGGTGGCGGTATGCCAGGAATGATGTAATCTTAAAATATTTAAAAATATAAATTTTAAGATAGAGAACTATTTTGACTTAGATTTTAATATCTAAGTTGAAATAGTTCTTTTGTATGTATCTAATTTTTTATGTATTTACAACTTTAATATATATATTTGGATAATTAGTATCTAGACTATAATAATATCTTTGAAGTGGTATTGTTATTTTTTAGGTTATGATGTTAGATATATATTAATTAAGGTATAATTGTTGGTAGAGAATAAATCAAAGTTTAAAAGGATGCGATAATATGGATTTAAGAAAATTGCTTGAACAGGTTAAAAATGAAAACATTGATATAGATGTTGCATTAGAACAATTAAAAGATTTACCCTATGAAGACCTTGGATATGCAAATATAGACCATCATAGAGAATTAAGAAATGGATATCCAGAAGTAATTTATTGTGAAGGTAAAAGTGATGAACATATTTTAGGAATTATTGATAAAATGAATCAAAAAGGTTCTAATATATTGGGGACAAGATGTAGAAAAGAAACATTTTTAAAAGTTAAAGAAATTTATAGTCATGCTGAATATGAGGAATTATCTAAAATTCTTAAAATTCAAAATCATGTTATAGAGAATATTGGAAAAGGCAAAATTGTAATTGCAACAGGAGGAACTTCTGATATACCAGTAGCAGATGAAGCATATTATACAGCTAAATTTTTAGGTAATGATGTTGATAGAATATATGATGTTGGAGTGGCTGGTATACATAGACTTTTAAATAAGAGACATAAAATAGATAGTGCCAGGGTAGTAGTAGCTGTTGCAGGAATGGAAGGTGCACTTGCAAGTGTAATTGGAGGTCTAGTTGATGTTCCAGTAATAGCTGTCCCAACATCTGTCGGATATGGAGCCAATTTTGGAGGATTAGCAGCATTATTGGCTATGTTAAATAGTTGTGCGTCTGGAATATCTGTTGTAAATATTGATAATGGTTTTGGAGCAGGATATTTGGCAGCTATGATAAACAAATTATAATAAATATATTGATATAAATTAGACATAAATTATACGATATTAATCTAATGTTTATTAGATTTTTCATTATTAAAACTGAGGAGAAATATATGAGTGAAAAAATACTTTATTTTGATATAGTAAGTGGTATATCAGGGGATATGACCCTTGCAAGCTTATTAAATTTAGGTGTACCTAAGGAAATTTTTTTGGATGAAATTCATAAACTAAAAATGAGCGATGAATTTAATATAAATATAAGCTCAAAAAATGAAAGTGGAATATCAGGTACAACAGTAAAAGTAATTACGAAAGAAACACATATTCACAGGAATTTAGTGGATATATTTGAAATTATAGATGAAAGTGATTTAAATGAAAATGTAAAATCTAATGCTAAAAAAATATTTATGGTAATTGGAGAAGCAGAAGCAAAGGTTCATGGAACTACGATAGATAAGATACACTTCCATGAGGTAGGGGCTATAGATTCAATTGTAGATATCGTAGGAGCATCTATATTAGTTGATTTACTTTGTATAGATAAGATTTATTCTAGTACAGTGTCTGTTGGCTCGGGATTTGTAAAATGTGACCATGGAGTCATGCCTGTACCTGCACCTGCAACTATGGAAATATTAAGAGGTGTACCAATTAAATTAAATAATGTAAGAGGAGAATGTACAACTCCAACAGGAGCTGCAATAATAAAAGTTCTGTGTGATGAGTTTACAGAGGATTTTGAGTTTTCTCCAATACAAATTGGATATGGAATAGGTCATAAGAAATTTGAAGTACCTAATATGCTAAGAACAGTATTAGGCGAAAAAAAAAAGAAGAATTAATTTATGAAATTAGTGCAAATATCGATGATATGTCTTCGGAAGTATATTCTTATTTGTATGAAAAAATATTAGACGAGAAAGCGTTAGATATTTATACAGAAAGCATTTATATGAAAAAGAATAGACCTGCAACGAAAATATCGATTTTATGTAATAAAGTAGATTTAGAAAAATTTATTGAAATATTGCTTTTAGAAACTAGCACTTTTGGAGTACGATATAATGCGTACAACAGAGAAATTTTAGATAGAAAGTTTGTAAAATTAGATACAGAATATGGATTAGTTACAGTAAAACTAGGGTATTACAAAGATAAACTAGTTAAAGCTACTCCAGAATATAATGAATGTAAAACTATAGCAAAAAATGAAGATATTCCTATAAAAAAAGTGTTTGCTGATATAAATTTTAGAATAAAAGAAGAATTTAGTGAAAACTTATTGACATAAGTAATAAATTTTGATAAATTAATACTCAGCCTTAATAAATAAAAGTAAACAGAAAAAAATATATAAAATATAAACTCACTCGTATATGCTCAGAGATATGGTCTGAGAGTCTCTACCAAGATACCGTAAATATCTTGACTATGAGTGAAATTATTATACCAAAAGACCTAGTTAAGTAAATGTGTAGGCTGAGTTATACTCCCTATATGTTGGCTATAAGATAAGGGCCATTTTGGAAGCCTGTATAGTAATTTCACTTTTGTTAGAAATTATGGAAGTTACTATACAGGTTTTTTGTGTAAAAAGATTTAATATAATTTAGACTGTATTGTGTTAAAATAAATATATATAAAAACTATATTATACAAGGAGAGATGTAAATTTATGAAACATGAATTAGTACTTGTAATAGATTTTGGAGGTCAATATAATCAGTTAATAGCTAGAAGAGTTAGAGAAAACAACGTATATTGTGAAATACTTCCATGTACTGCAAGCATAGAAAGAATAAAAGCAAAAAATCCTAAAGGGATAATATTTACAGGTGGGCCAAATAGTGCATACTTAGAAGATTCTCCAACAATATCAAAAGAAATATTTGAACTAGGAGTACCAATACTTGGTATATGTTATGGAGTTCAAATAATGTCTCATGTATTAGGTGGAGTTGTAAGAAAAGGCAACAAACAAGAAAAAGAATATGGAAAAACATCTATAACTTATGGAAAATCATCATTATTTGAAGGGATTACTACAAATAGTGTTTGGATGAGTCATACTGATTTAATAGAAAAGGCTCCAGAAGGATTTACTATAGTTGCAAACACTAAAGATTGTCCAGTAGCGGCTATGGAAAATGTAGAACAAAAACTATATGGAGTTCAATTCCATCCAGAAGTAGAACATTGTTTAGAAGGGGATAAGATACTTAAAAATTTCTTATACAATGTATGTGAAGTAAAAGGTGACTGGACTACAGATTCATTTATAGAAGATAAAATAAAAGAATTAAAAGAAAAAATAGGCGACAAAAAAGCTTTATGTGCTTTAAGTGGAGGCGTTGACTCTTCTGTTGCCGCAGTTCTTATTCATAGAGCAATTGGGGATAACTTGACTTGTATATTTGTTGACCATGGTTTGCTTAGAAAAAATGAAGGAGACGATGTAGAAAGAATATTCAGAGAGAAATTCGATATAAATTTAATAAGAGTTAATGCAGAAGATAGATTCTTATCTAAATTAAAAGGAATTTCTGAGCCAGAAGCTAAGAGAAAGATAATTGGTGAAGAATTTATAAGAGTATTTGAAGAAGAATCAAATAAATTAGGAAAAATGGATTTCTTAGTTCAAGGAACAATTTATCCAGATGTTATAGAAAGTGGACATGGAAATGGTGCTGCTACTATAAAATCTCACCATAATGTTGGTGGAATTCCTGAAGATGTAGATTTCCAAGAAATAGTTGAGCCATTAAGAGAACTATTTAAGGATGAAGTTAGAAAAATAGGATTAGAGCTTGGTATAGAAGAAGGATTAATATTTAGACATCCTTTCCCAGGGCCAGGTCTTGGAATAAGAGTTATAGGTGATGTAACTAAAGAAAAATGTGATATATTAAGAGAAGCAGATGCTGTCTATATGGACGAGCTTAGAAAAGCTGGTTTATATAGAGAAATATGGCAAGCTTTTGCAACATTACCAGATGTTAAGACTGTTGGAGTTATGGGAGATGAAAGAACATATGCTTATTTAGTTGGCTTAAGAGCAGTTACTTCTTCTGATGGAATGACTTCTGACTGGTATAAGATGCCTTATGATGTTTTAGAGAAAATTTCTAATAGAATAATCAATGAAGTTGATGGAGTAAATAGAGTAGTTTATGATATTACTTCTAAACCACCTGGAACTATCGAGTGGGAATAATTAATATTGAGCTAGAAGACCTTTAAATAGGGCATTTCTAGCTCTTTTTCTGTCCATTTTTTATGTGTTTTTATACATATCGTGCTGTGTAAATATTCTTTTGGGTTATATTTATGTTTTCAATGGAATGTGTAAAATTCAAAGTCATAATATATCTTAATTGAGCTAGACTTTGTGCTATAAATAATTATTTTACTCATAATGTTTTTCTTCTCTTTCAACTCCTGTATATAGTTTTGTAATCATTTGATAAAACAGACTGATTTCTTCATTTGAATAATCCTGAAATATATTGTTTAATTTCTCAGTATGAAGTTCCTGTACTTTTTGTGAATATTCATCTGCTTTTTTTGTTAATACAATAGAAGTATTTCTTTTATTATTGGGTTCATGCTCAATAGCTATAAACCCTTTGTTTTCAAGAGAAACAGCTAGTTTTTTTATATTTTGACGTGAAGACCCTAAGAGTTTTCCAAGATAAGTAAAAGTAGTTTTTTCATCAGCATGCTTTACCATTGTAAGAAGCATAAATTGTTTTAAAGTAAGATGTTCATCTGCTTTATCAAAAATAGTTTGTAATCGGTTTTGTAAAATAAATATGCTTGCAAAAATACCTCGAACTTCATTATTTCTTTCACCACTAAAATTTTTAATCATATTTTTAATTTGCATAAGATACTCCTTTCATGTGAAATCTACTATTTACATTATAGTAATAAGTTGCTATAGTGTAAATAGTAACTTATTACTATAATTTACACAAGGTATTTTTCAGTTGCCTTAACTAACAACACTCAGAATCTTTAAATACTTTACCTTAGGGAGGAAATCAAATGATAAGGAAAAAACAAATGACCTGGCTAAATATTTCAGCAACCATTATATTCATACTATTGCTAATCATTACAGTTTGTGGAATATTTTCATTTTCTATAGATAATAAATATGAGGCAATAAACCTATATGGGCAAGTTATTGAGATGTATGGTACAGGTATCTATCAATATGACTCATATTTCAAGGCGCCTATATTGATAGGTTCAGACTTAGTAATGTTTTTAATTGTTGTTCCAGTTATTGGTTCATACATATTTCGTGATATAGATACAGTAGAACAAAAAACAAATTTTCTCACAATTCTAGGTATCGTTTTGTATTATGCTTTTAGTATTTCGTTTGGTGTTGCACATAATCAGTTACAACTAGTATATATTTTGTTAACTTCAATTTCATTTTTCACTCTATTTACTTTACTGATGGATATTTATGGAATATCACTTTGCTATAACTGTTCTTTCCATTTAAGAAAGGTAGAATACATGTTTTTGATATTAGCAGGTACTTCAAATATTATTGCATGGTTACCAGATGTATTACATTCATTATTTACAAGTAGTACACTTGAGAGAATAGAAATGTATACTACAGAAATTACTTATGTGCTTGATATGGGAATTATTAGCCCTTTGGTTTTTATTATTATTTATCTATTAATAAAAAAGAAAAGCTATATTTCATTAGTTTTATATAGAATGATATTAGTAACATTAAAAGTTATTGGGGTAATGCTTCCAATACAAACTCTTGTACAGCTACGAGCAGGCATTTATATTCCAATTCCTGAATTGGTTACGAAAGTTGCTATTTTTGTGACACTTGCGATAATCTCTATCTATTTTGATAAGTTAAATAAAAAAAGAATTACAGTGATTCTGTCAAATAATAATTTTTAGTTTCACAGGATGCAAGCTCAAAACAAGTAGAATATATCATGGTAAATTGTTTTTATCATATGCATTTTAAAAGGTATATGTCGTAATGACATATACCCCTTACTCAGTTTATTTTATTATATATTAATCATTAAACTTGAATTTTATGTTTAGTATTTTTGTTGTATTCTATTGATTTTCTATAAACCACTCATATACTGTCTGACAAAACTTTTCACTATTTAAATAGTAGCTATTATGAACATCATCAATTTCAACAAGCTTTTTTTTACAGCTCAACGAATTATAATAGCTATCAAAATACTTAGGTTTGAAATATCTATCATGAAGCGTTTTAAAAACAAGTGTTGGAATATTAACTCCATTTTTTATTACACTATCTTGTGCGACAAAACATTCTAACATTGTATTCATTACCTTTGTGCTATTTTTCCAAATATTAGGATTGTCTTGCTCAATCATTTTGTAAAACGCATTATCATGGGCTTCATTATAACCTTCATATTTAGGTGGTTTTACTGTTATATGAAAATTAGGAAGGAGTTTGAGGAAAAAGTTTAATAATTTAACAGTGGGATAAGGATAACCTACTCCTGACGTATTTTTATAATCAACACAGGCAAACTGGGCAAAACTTTTTAACTTATTGCTTGTACATGCATAATACTGTGCAAACATGCCACCAATACCTGCATTTCCGTATAGATGTATGTTGGAAGAATAATTCTTTTCTATATACGCAATGACAGAGTCTAAGTCTTTTACAATTGAATTACGTGAAAAATCTTTCTCATTACCACCGCTTTTACCTGTTCCTGAAAAATCAAAGGCAAAGACATTTACATCATATTGGGAAAGAGGTTCGTATGCTAACTGTAAATCAAGCGTAGTCACAATAGGAGTATGTGTAACAATAATATTCATAGATGATTTTCCACTAATGAATGAATTACAAAAAATCACTGTATTTCCGTTTGGTATTTTTATATGTTGCCAACTCACTTACTTTTCCTCTCTTTCATATGTAAAATATTAGAATAATCAAATTATAAATTATTTATTGGTCATATTTTATCACAGTTACATATTAAAGTCATTTATTTTTTAGTTGTATTATAATATTAATAATAAAGCAGTATATTAGAATGAAATTTATATAGTGAAATTCATATAATAAAATTTATTTTCAGGATAATTAAAAACTACCTTTTAATTTTAGATTAAAATCTTGATATTTTTACAAAGGTAGTAGAGTAAAGAATAGTCTCTGTACATTATGATAAGCTATTGTTTTACTATCGTTGATATTAAGGATATAGAATTTGTTAGTATTGAATAAATAGAAATATAAATTTATATTATGAATTTTATTTTTAAACAATATTCTACAATAATATAATAGAAAATATTACATAAATAAAATGAATAAAGAGATTATCCGTGAATTATTATTGGAATATAAAGGAGTTTTGTTGAATATTGGTAAATAGAATATTATAATATAGTGTGGATAGATTTTTAGTAATAAAATTTGTAGAGTTAGTATTTATACTAAAAATGGACTTATAATTTGGAGGACAAAAAATGAAATTATCAAGGTACGAAAAAAACAATATGGTTTTGTCTATAATTTTATGTGCACTTATTATTTCAATTCTTGTAATTACTGTTTTTACTACTGTAAAACTGTACAACATATCTAATAAGCAAACTAAAAACTATTTAAACGATGTATCTACACAAATTGTAGCAAATGTTGACAATCAAATTGAGTTTATTTTGTCTGATTTAAGACTAATGGCAGATTTTATTAAACAATATGAAGGCGATAGTCGATATGATTACTTAGCAAAAAGAAAAACTAGTTATGAATATTCTGATATTGGGATAATTGATTTAAAAGGTGAAGCAGAGTTTTTAAGTGGAAAAAAATTGGACTTAGAGAATACTGTTTCATATAAAAAGGGAATAGAAGGTAAAGAATATACAGAACTTATAGAGTCACTAGATGTTGTACTCTACAGTGTACCTATATTTGATGATAAACATGAGGTATCTAGTATTTTAGTAGGTGTTTCTCAAAAAGAAAGTGTGAATAATATTCTTAGTATTGACAGTTTTAATGGAGAAGGAACTATTGAAATTGTTAATACTAAGGGGAAACCTCTCTTTATAGGTAAAAATAGTGAGTTGATAAAGGATATTAGTCATAAATATAGAGGTGCTATAAATGAGCATTGGGTTCCCAAAATGATGGATGACTTTAAGAGTGAAGAATCAGGAGAAATTACAATAACTTCATCAAAAAATGTAAAGTGTTTGCTAACTTATCATCCAGTAACAAAAGATTTAAATGATTGGTATTTTGTTCTTATAGTGCCTGAGGAAGCTGTCTTAGGTGAATTGAATAAATTAAACATTTTTACAATAATAATGACCTTTATGATTATTTTTATTATTGGAATTATAACATGGCTTTTATATACTATTAGAAGAAAATATATAAAACAAATTGAAGATATTGCTTATTTAGATAATATAACAAATGGTATTAATTCAACAAAATTTAGTATGTTAATAAAACCTTTAATTTCTAAGTCACCTGATAGTACTTATATGATGATAGCAATAAACATAAAAGATTTTAAGCTAATAAATGACTGCTTTGGTAGTGAAAAAGGAAATAATGCACTTAAATATATTTATAATGTATTGGAAAAGAATATTGTTAATGATGAAGAGTTTGTATGTCGTCATGATGCAGACTTATTCTATCTATTTATAAAGAATCGACCAGTATTAGAAGTTTTAGAATTATTGTATAAAATAGAAAATGAGATTAATTATTTTAATAAAGACAAAGAAAACCCATACTTTTTAAGAATATCAGTAGGTATTTACACTATTGAAAATCATAATGAAGATTTAATAACAATACAAGACCATGTAAATACAGCAAGAAAAAGTTTTAATAAAACTCATAAAAGTGATTTTAATTTTTATAGCGATATAGAAAAAAATAGATTGATATTTGAAAAGGAATTATCAAATTTAATGGAAAAGGCTCTTGCAGATAAAGAATTTTTTATATGCTTACAACCAAAGGTTGATATAAAAACTGGAAAAATTAGAGGCGCGGAGTCTCTTGTTCGTTGGAATAGTGTAGAAAAAGGAATGATTTATCCAAGTGATTTTGTTCCTCTTTTTGAAAAAAACGGATTTATATGTGAATTAGACTTGTATGTGCTTGAAGAAACATGTAAATTGATTTCTAAATGGATAAAAGAATGTAAAGAGTTATTAAGAATTTCTGTTAATGTATCAAGGCAACATTTAAAGGATAAATTATTCTTAGAAAAATATGAGATGATATGTAATAAATATAATGTGCCTACATGGTTAATAGACTTAGAACTTACTGAATCTATTTTTTTAGAAAGCCCAGAAGCTATTGATGTAATAGATGATATTCATAGTAAAGGTTTTAAATGTTCTATAGATGATTTTGGATTTGGATATTCATCATTAGGAATATTAAAGGATTTTAAAGTTGAGATAATTAAATTAGATCGTTCATTTTTTGTGAATAAAAATGATATAGAACGTGGTAAAATTGTTGTAGAATCTGTTATTGAACTTAGTAGAAGGCTTGGCATGAAAGTAATTGCTGAAGGTATTGAAGAAGTTGAACAAGTACATTTCTTAAGAAGTATTGGATGTGATTATGTTCAGGGTTATGTTTTCTCAAAGCCATTATCAATATCTGAGTTTGAAGAATTCACATATAATGATAATAAAATAAAAAATTTGAAAATATCTAATGATTAGAGTTCTAAAATAAAATATTTAGGCAAGTTATATAATTTAAATATATAGCTTGCCTTTTTTACTTGTATGATTAAATATTCAGATATAGTTTTACTTTTAAGTAAAATCTTTAACTATTTAACTATTGCCCATATAGTTATAGATATATAGTAGTTATGAATAAAGCGTTGAAAATACTATGTAATATTAAAATGTATTGTAATCAGTAGATGGTATAAAGTTTTAAATATAAATATTATATTTTTTGATAAAAATATGTCTACAGATTTTGTAAAAACAATTTTCAAATATTGTAAGTTGTAGTTAAAGCTTTATTGTATTATTCTGAATATAGAAAGATAGTTACTATTTTTAGACATAAAAAAACTAAAATATACAGAATAACATAAAATTTGCAGTATTGATAACTCTAATTATTTTGAAAGGAGGGAAAATATGATAAGTGGAAGAATGTTACTCATTATGAATTTTCTAAAGGAAAAAGAGAAGACAAGTTATAGGGAGATTAGCCAACAACTAAGTATAGAAGAAAGAAAAGTTAGATATGACATAAATAATTTAAATATTGTTTTACAGTCACTAAAGAAACCATTAATACAAAAGATAAATAAAGGTATATTAATTATTCCTAAAGATTTCCAAGTAGTATATATAGATAATAATGACTATGTGTTTTCTTTAACTGAGAGAGTATCTATTATGAAAATTATATCAATGTTTAAAATAGATAAGCTAAATTTAGAAAAGTTGAGCAAAGAATTCCAGGTTTCTAGAAGTTCAATTAAAAACGACCTTAATGTTTTATCAAATGAATTAGAAAGAAACAAAATAACTATCACATATGATAAGACTTTCAAAATAAGTGGAGATGAAAACACTATATATAAACAAAGACTAAGTATATTAAAATCATATTCTTACCTATTTGGTAAAGAAAAGTCTGATTTAAGTGTGTTTGAGCAGTATTTAGTGAAGATTATTGAACAAATATTCAAAGGAATTTCTTTGAATGATATATATAACTGGTCAACAGATTTACTTTCCCAAATGGATTGGACTTTAAACGATGAATCTTTTACGTGGTATGTTTCAAATATTTTTCTTTTTACATGGTACATACATTCAGATGAAAAACATCCTTTAGAATCTTCTTCATTAAGTGAGCCGTATTTTGAAAATAAGTTTGACCAAGAATTTGAACAAATCATTCAAAAGAAATTGACCAAAGAACAAATTTTATTGTTAAAAAGTTTTGTGTTTTTTACAAATAAATATGCAAGTTTAAATGAAGATATGGATTTGATTAGTACAGAAATAATAGTTCAAGATTTAATTTACAATATGTCAGAAATACTAAGTGTTGATTTCAAAGAAGATATGATTCTTTATAAAGGTTTACTTAATCATATTGCTCCATTAATAGAAAGAATCAAACAAAACATACAAATCTATGAAGAACTATTCCATGTTATACCAGATAAATATCAATATGTACTTGAAGCTACTAAGGTTTCTATACAAAAGAATAGGATGTTAAATCAAATAAGAAATGAAAATGAAATAATACTTTTAGCAATACACTTTTTAGGAAGCGTACAAAGAAATGAGAGAAATAATTATAAAAATATATTATTAGTTTGTGGATTTGGATATGGAGTAATTGCTATGTTAAAAGATACTCTAATAAATGATTATCAAATAAATATATTGGACAGTATTCCAGCATATAAATTGCAAGATTATAAGGACTGGGAAAATATCGATTTCATTATAACAACATCAAAGATAGCTGCAACTTTACCTAAAGTAGTTATTGAGATTAATCCATTTTTACAAGAAAACGATTATCTAAAACTTGAAGAAAAAGGAATAAAAAGAAAGAATGTCCTGACTAATTATATATCAATTAAAAAAAGGCTAGATTTCTTAGAAGAAGATGCTCAAAAAAGAGTGTTGAGTATCATATGGCAAGAACTCGGATATAGTGATGAAAGGATATTATCTAGACAACTTAAATTAAGTGATTTAATAGGGGCTGATACTATCAGCATAATTGATAAAGAAGTGAAGTGGGAAGATGCTGTTAAAATTAGTTCAAATATACTTGCATATTGTGATTTTGTATCAACACAATATGCTGATAATATTATAGATATTTTGAAAAATGTAGGTTTTTATGCTGTAAAAGATGAAGAGTTTGCTTTATTACATGGGAATGATAGTTCATTAGTTAAAGTGAGTTCAATAAGTTTACTAATATGTAAAGAGCCAATTAGTTTTGGTGATAAAAAGGTTAAAGTTATATTTTGTCTAGCAAGTAGAGATAAAAAAGAGCAAATTCCAGCAATAATTAATTTAACTAAAATGGTTTATAAGACTAATTTTATTAGTATGTTAGAAAGTACAAGGACAAAAGAAGAAGCAGAAGGTTTAATTCATAAATATGAGGAGGAGGTCACTGTATGAGTAAATTAGTCAATGTAAAATGCTCATTCAAAATGAAAGCAGATTCAAAAGAAGAAGCTATTACATCATTAGTGGATGTAGTATCAAAAGAGGGGTATTTAAGAGATAAAAATCAATTTTTAGAAGATGTTTTAAAAAGAGAGGAAACTTTATCAACATATATTGGGCATGGTATAGGTCTACCTCATAGTCAAAGTATAGGGGTCAAAGATTCTTGTATTACAATTGGAAAGCTTGATGCTCCTATTGAATGGACAGAAGAAGGTGAAAAAGTAGATTTGATATTTTTAATATCAGTAACAAAAGATAATGAAAATAATCTTCATTTAAAGATTTTATCAAAACTGGCACGTTTATTGATGCATGAGAGTTTTAGAAATCAAATTAGAGAGTCAGATGAACAAACAGTTTATAATCTTATAAAAGAAAAGATAGGGGAGGAAGATTAAAATGAGGATTTTAAAGTTTTTACAAAAACATCTTATGACAGCAACATCATATATGATTCCATTTGTAGTTGCTGGGGGAATATTATTTGCTTTGTCAGTAACATTAAGTGGACAAGCTGCTGTTCCTGAAACTGGATGGTTAGCTAAACTAAATCAAATTGGTGCTGCAGGTCTAGCTTTGTTTATCCCAATATTAGGTGGATATATAGCATTTAGTATGGCAGATAAACCAGGGCTAGCACCAGGTATGATAGGTGCATATTTAGCAAAAGAAGTAAATGCTGGTTTTATAGGTGGTATTATAGCAGGATTTATAGCAGGATTTGTTGTCTTACAACTAAAGAAAATAAAATTAGCTCCTACAGTGAGAACTCTAGGTTCCATATTTATTTATCCTTTGCTTGGTACATTGATTACAGGTGGCATAATTGTATTTTTAATTGGAGAACCTATAGCTTCTTTTATGGCATGGATGACGAACTGGTTAAATGGAATGTCTGGTGTTTCAAAGATTCCTTTAGGGGGTATTTTGGGAGGAATGATAGCTTCTGATATGGGTGGCCCTATAAATAAAGTTGCTGCGACTTTTGCTCAAACACAAGTTGATACACTTCCATACTTAATGGGAGGGGTTGGCGTTGCGATTTGTATACCTCCAATTGGATTAGGGTTAGCAACATTATTATTCCCAAAAAAATTTAGTAAAGAAGAAAGAGATTCAGGAAAAGCATCACTTCTAATGGGATGTGTTGGAATCACGGAAGGAGCTATTCCATTTGCAACAGCGGACCCTGTTAGAGTAATTCCTTGTATTATGGCTGGTTCAATTATTGGAAATATTATGGCTTTTTTATTAGGATGTTTAAATCATGCTCCTTGGGGAGGCTTGATAGTACTTCCAGTTGTTGATAACAGGTTGGGGTATATAGCATCTGTACTAACTGGAGCAGTTGTTGTCGCAATATTGATGAAATTAGTAAAGAAAGATGTAAAAGAAGATGAAGAAATTGAAGAAGATATAGATGATTCTATTGAATTGATATTCGAAGAATTATAGATATATGAAATAATAAATTAGTTTATATAAAATTTTAAAAAAAACATGTATAACTATAAACTTAGTATAACTATAAACTTAAAGGAGATGAAGATATGAAAATTGTAGCAGTAACATCTTGCCCTAGTGGAGTAGCACATACTTACATGTCAGCTGAATCACTTGAATTATCAGCAAAAAAATTTGGAATAGAAATAAAGGTTGAAACTCAAGGAAGTTCTGGAATAGATAATGAGTTGTCACCTAAGGAAATTGAAGAAGCAGCCTGTGTGATATTAACTAATGATGTTGAGATTAGAAATATGGAGCGTTTTAAAGGAAAGAAAGTAGTAAGAATGAGTGTGTCTGACATTATTAAAAAATCTGATGCATTAATTAAGAAAATAAAAGATACTTTTCAATAAAGTTTGATTTATTTTACATATAACATAAAGATGTTTTTATTGAAGATTTTATTAAAAATATCTTTAAAAACATCTTAAAAAATAGAATAAAAGGAGATATAGTAATGAAAAAATTACCAATAAAAACTGTCGTACAACGATTACTAGACTTACAAGAAGAGGGGAAAAGTGCAACACTTTTAGGGATTGGTCCTATGTCACCTAATTTGTTACAAGCGAGTTTTGAATTAGCGAAAGATGATGATTTTCCTTTAATGTTTATTGCCAGTAGAAATCAAGTAGATGCAGATGAGCTAGGTGGAGGCTATGTAAATGGTTGGAATCAAGAAACTTTCACAAGAGATATTAAGAGAATAGCTGATAAAGTTGGATTTGATGGTTTATATTACTTATGCAGAGACCATGGAGGGCCATGGCAAAGAGATAAAGAAAGAAATGACCATTTACCTGTTGACAAAGCTATGGAATTAGGAAAAAAATCTTATTTAGCTGATATTGAGGCAGGTTTTGATTTACTAATGATTGACCCTACAAAAGATCCATTTGAAATGGGGAAAGTGATTCCATTGGATATAGTCTTAGAACGAACTGTAGAATTAATTGAATATTGCGAAAAAGAAAGAAAAAGACTTAATTTTCCAGAGATAGGATATGAAGTTGGGACAGAGGAAACAAATGGAGGATTAACTTCAACTGAGACATATGAAACATTTATAACTAGATTAAAAGTTGAACTTGAAAAGAGAGATTTACCAATGCCAACATTTATAGTTGGTCAGACAGGGACTCTAACTAGAAAAACAGAGCAAGTAGGAACTTTTAATTTTAAGAATGCTTATGATTTAGCTCAAATGGCTAAAAAGTATGGAGTTGGTTTAAAAGAACATAATGGAGATTATTTGGATGATGTGACTTTATTAGAGCATATACCATCTCAAATTATTGCGACAAATGTTGCTCCTCAATATGGTACTGAAGAGACTAGAGCATACTTAAAGCTAGCAGAAGTTGAAAGAAAACTAAAGGAAGAAGGATTAATTGAAAAAACTTCAAATATTAGACATGTTCTTCTTGTAGATGCTATTGAATGTGGACGTTGGAGAAAATGGGTAATGGGAGAACAAAAAAGTTTAACTACTGAAGAAATATTTAAGGATGAAGTAATATCTAATGAGATATTAGATATTGCAGGTCACTATACATTCAATAATGATGATGTTAAAAGAGAGATAGAAGTGCTTTATAGTAATTTAAGCAAAAATAACATTGATGGTCAAAGATTTGTTGTAGACCATATTAAGCGTCCTTTACGTGATTATGCAGAATGTTATAATCTAAAGGGTGTAACTACTAGAATTTTAAATAAATAATAGGACTTATAGTGGTAAGTATTGTTATACTAGGTATTTATAGTTATAATTATATTTACCACTATTAAATTTTGGAGGACTAATATTTTGATTAATTTAATTTTTGATGTAGATGATACTTTATACAATCAGTTAACACCTTTTTATATTGCATATGATAAAGTGTTTTCTTCAATAAAGAATGTTTCTGTTAAGGATTTATATATAAGTAGCAGAAAGTATAGTGATGAGGTATTTCATTTGACTGAGAGTGGAGAGATGCCAATTGAAAAAATGCATGTGTATAGAATAATGAAAGCTTTTAAAGAATTAGGAAATGCCATTACAGAAAAAGATGCTCAAAATTTTCAAGATGAGTATATATATCAACAATCACAAATAACTCTAATCCCAGAAATGGAGCAAGTTTTAAATTTTGCTAAAGAAAAAAATATTAATATTGGAATTATAACTAATGGACCATCTTCTCATCAAAGAATGAAATTAAAGCAATTAAATATTGAAAAATGGGTTGATGAAGAGAATATTTTTATTTCTAGTGAAGTTGGTTTTTCTAAGCCAGATATTAATATTTTTAGATTGGCTGAGAAATTTATGAATTTAGATAAGGCAAATACATATTATGTAGGTGACTCTTATAAAAATGATGTAGTAGGTTCTAAAAAAGCTGGATGGAAGAGTATCTGGATGAATCATAGGGAACATAGGGTAGAGGAGTTGGTTTATAAACCTGACTTTATAATTTTGGATTATCAAGAAATACCATTATTGTACAAAAAATTATTTAAAGACATTTAACTATTAATAAGATATAAATTGATTGGTAAAATAAAATTAAAAACTAGATATTTTGTAAGTCAACAACTATAAAATTGTATATCTATGAATAAGGAGGATGATTTATGATAATCAACTTCCTTTTTTAGTATAGATTTTGATGTAAATATCTTATAGAAGTGAGTATCTTACTGAATTATGAATATTATAATTTAAAAAATATTATGTAAGTTTACTCTAAATTATATAAAATATATTTATTTATCAAAAAATAATAAATAAATGAAAAGTAATTTTGTTAGGTATCAAAAAAAGTAAATAAAGTTCGCAAGGGGGCGAATGAAAAAAATACAAGGAATATTTTTTTTAAAAAATTTCAAAAAAGAGTTGATAATATATGTATATTAATATAAAATTTAAGGTGTATAATTCGTATAATAATGCGAATGATTTAAAATTTAAAATAACTTATAAACGGAGAGGGGAAGTCTAATGAAAGTAGCAGTAGTTATGGGTTCAAAATCAGATTATCCAAAATTAGAAGAAGGGATAAAACTGCTTGAAAAATATGGAATAGAAGTTGTAGCAAGAGCATTATCTGCTCATAGAACACCAGAACAACTTTCAATATTCCTAAAAGAAATAGAAGATGATACAGATGTAATAATAGCAGCAGCAGGAAAAGCAGCACATCTACCAGGTGTAATAGCTTCACAAACTCTAATTCCAGTAATAGGATTGCCTATTAAATCATCAACTATGGATGGATTAGACTCACTTTTATCAATAGTTCAAATGCCAAAAGGAATACCAGTTGCAACAGTTACAATAGATTTAGGTTTAAATGCAGCTTTATTGGCATTACAAATAATGACTCTAAAATACCCAAAATTAAAAGAAGATTTGAAATCATATAGAGAAGAAATGGCACAAAAGGTGCTAGAAGACGACAAGAATTTAAGGGGGTAACAGAAATGTTATTATATGAAGGAAAAGCAAAACAAGTATATTCTACAGATAATGAAAATGAATATGTTGTTTATTATAAAGATGATGCAACAGCATTTAATGGAGAAAAAAAAGCAGAAATATCTTCAAAAGGTATACTAAATAATAAGATATCAACAATAATCTTTGAAATGTTAAAAGAAAATAATATAAATACACACTTTATAAAAAGTTTATCAGATAGAGAAATGTTAGTTAAGAAAGTAGAAATTTTACCATTAGAAGTGATAGTAAGAAATATTGCTGCTGGTTCTATTTGCAAAAGAGTTGGTCTTGAAGAAGGTGTAGTTTTCGATGAGCCAATCTTTGAAATAAGCTATAAAAATGATGATTATGGTGACCCAATGCTAAATGACGATTATGCAGTGGCAATGAAATTAGCAACTAGAGAAGAATTAAAATTCTTAAGAGAAGAAACTCTAAAAATAAATGAATTGCTAAAAGCATTCTTCTTAAAATTAAACCTAAAGTTAGTTGACTTTAAAATAGAATTTGGTAAAGATTCAGAAGGAAACATAATATTGGCAGATGAAGTATCACCAGACACTTGTAGACTTTGGGATGTAAACACAAATGAAAAATTAGACAAAGACAGATTTAGAAGAGACCTTGGAGACCTTGTAGAAGGTTATACGGAAGTACTTTCGAGAATGAATAATAAATAGGAGGCAAATGTATGTGTGGAGTTTTAGGGATTTACTCTAATAAAGATGTAACTAAAGAACTATATTATTCTTTATATTCTATGCAACACAGAGGGCAGGAAAGCTGTGGTTTAGCTCTTTTAGATGATGGAGAAATTAAGTACAAAAAAGATATGGGATTAGTTGGAGATGTTTTTAAGGAAAGTGAATTATCTAAGTTAAAAGGAAATATAGGTATTGGACATGTTAGATATTCAACAGCTGGAGGAAGTCATGTTTCTAACTGTCAGCCTTTAGTTGGAAGTTGCAGAAAAAGACAATTAGCTATAGCTCATAATGGAAATCTAGTAAATGCAAATTATTTAAAAGATATGCTAGAAGAAGATGGATATATGTTCCAAACTAATTCAGATACAGAAGTAATTTTATATATACTTGCAAGATATTACAAAGGTGATATAGTAGAAAGTTTAAAAGTAACAATGGACTATATCAAAGGTGCATATGCTCTTGTAATAATGAGTCAAGATGAATTGGTTGCAGTTAGAGACCCACATGGATTTAGACCTCTTGTACTTGGTAAAAAGGGTGATGAATATATATTTGCATCAGAAAATTGTGCAATAGACATACTTGGCGGAGAAGTTGTAAGAGATGTAGAGCCAGGAGAAATAATAGTAGTTAAAGATGGCGAATTAAAATCATATTTTTACTCAGAAAATTATAAACCAGTTAAGAAAAGTTGTATATTTGAACACATATACTTTGCAAGAAATGATGCAACTATAGATAATGTAAATGCATATGAATTCAGAATTAAATGTGGGGAAAGATTAGCTCAAGATGAAAATGTAAAAGCAGATGTAGTAGTTCCAGTTCCTGATTCAGGTTGGCCAGGGGCTATTGGTTATGCAAATGCTAGTGGATTAAAAATAAGTGAAGGTCTAGTTAAAAATAGATATGTAGGAAGAACATTTATAAAACCTACACAAGAGGAAAGAGAAATAGCTGTAAAAATAAAACTAAATCCTCTTTCAACAGTAATAAAAGGAAAATCTATAATTTTAGTAGATGATTCAATAGTAAGAGGAACTACATCTAAACAGTTAGTAAAATCTTTAAGAGAAGCAGGAGCAAAAGAAATTCATCTTAGAATAACATCTCCTCCAGTCGCTTACTCTTGTTATTATGGAATAGATACTCCAAATCGCTCTAAGTTAATTGCATCAAGTAACAACGTAGAAGAAATGAGAGAATATATTGGATGTGATAGTTTAAAATTCCTAGATATAGAAGGAATGTTAGATGCAGCAGAACATAAGTCTACTTTCTGTAAAGCTTGTTTTGATGGAGAATACCCAGTTAAAAAAATTGATAAGGAGGAACTACTTTCATGTTAACATATAAAGAATCAGGTGTAGATATAGATGAAGGAAATAGAGCAGTAGACCTTATAAAAGGGAAAATTAAAGGAACTTATGATGGAAATGTAGTTGGAGATTTAGGAAACTTTAGTGGATTATACAGTTTAAAAGATTTTGTAGGAATGAAAGAACCAGTTTTGCTTGCATCTACAGATGGTGTTGGGACTAAGTTAAAAATAGCTCAAATGATGGACAAGCATGATACTGTTGGAATAGATTTAGTTGCAATGTGTGTAAATGATTTAATATGTCAAGGTGCTAAGCCATTATTTTTCCTTGATTATATAGCTCTTGGAAAATTAGTTCCTGAGCATATAGAAAAAGTAGTTGGCGGAATAGCAGATGGTTGTAAGATGTCTGGTTGTGCACTAATTGGTGGAGAAACTGCTGAAATGCCTGGAATGTATGGAGATGATGATTATGATTTAGCAGGATTCTCTGTAGGTATAGCAGACAAAGAAAAGATTGTTTCTGGAAATGATGTTAAATCAGGAGATGTATTAGTTGGTATATCTTCAAGTGGAGTACACAGTAATGGATTTTCTTTCATAAGAAAGATATTCTTAGAAACTTATGATTATAAGATGGAACAATATGTAGAAGAACTAGGAATGACCGTTGGGGAAGCACTTTTAACACCAACTAAAATATATGTTAAGTTAGCTTTAGATGTATTAGCTAAACATGATATAAAAGCTATAGCTCACATAACTGGTGGAGGGCTTATAGAAAATATAACAAGAGTTATACCTAAAGGATTAGGATTAGATATAAATAAAAAATCTTGGGAGAAACCTCCTATATTCAAAATGATAGAAGGTTTTAATGCTGTAGATGAGAGAGAACTTCATAAGAGTTTTAACATGGGTATTGGACTAGTTTTAATAGTAGATAAAGAAAATGCCAACGATGTTGTAAACTTTATAAATAATAGAGAAAATGACAATGCTTCTTATGTAGATAAAAAGTATAGTGAATTATTAGAAGATAAAGCATATATAATTGGTGAAGTAGTAGATAGTCATGAAGGTGTAGAATTATGCTAAATATAGGAGTTTTAATATCTGGTGGAGGAACAAATTTACAAGCAGTTATAGATGGTACTGAGTCTGGAAAGATAAAAGGTCAGGTTAAAGTAGTTATCTCAAGTAAGCAAGATGCTTATGGTTTAGAGAGAGCTAAAAATCATAACATAAAGGCAATTTGTGAAACTAATGAAGACAAGATAATAGAAATTCTTAAAGAAAATAAAATAGATTTAGTAGTTTTGGCTGGTTATTTAAAAATAATCAGCCCAAAGCTGGTTAATGAGTTTAGAAACAAAATGATAAACATACATCCATCATTAATTCCTTCATTTTGCGGAGCTGGATTCTATGGAGAAAGAGTCCATCAGGGAGTAATAGATTATGGGGCTAAAGTAACTGGTGCTACAGTTCATTTTGTGGATGAAGGTGCTGACACTGGACCAATAATAATGCAAGATGTAGTTAAGGTAAATCAAGATGATGATGCAAAAACACTTGCAAAAAGAGTGTTAGAAGTTGAACATAGGATTTTGGAAGAGAGTTTAAGTCTTTTTTGTGAAAATAAATTAAAACTTCAAGGTAGGAGAGTGTTTATAAATGAGTAAGAGAGCTTTAATAAGTGTAACTGACAAAACAGGTGTAGTTGAATTTGCTAAAGAATTAAATAAGCTAGACTATGAAATTATATCTACAGGAAATACTTTTAAGACATTAAAAGAAAATGGAGTTAATGTAATGCAAGTTGAAGATGTTACAAACTTCCCAGAAATATTGGATGGAAGAGTAAAAACATTAAATCCATATATACATGGTGGAATACTTTACAAAAGAGACAAAGAATCTCATGTAGAAACTGTAAATGAACATAAAATACATTCAATAGATTTAGTAGCTGTAAATCTATACGATTTTGAAGGAACTTTAAAAGCTGGAAAAAGCCACGATGAAATGATAGAAAATATAGATATCGGTGGACCATCTATGATACGTTCTGCTGCTAAAAACTATAAAGATGTAATAGTAGTAGTAGATATAAAAGATTATGATTCTATAATAGAAAAATTAAAAACAGACACAATGACATTAGAAGATAGAAAAAAATTATCATATAAAGCTTTCTCAACTACAGGAAGATATGATGCTTTAATATCTAGCTATTTTGCTGGAGAAGTAGGAGATACATATCCTGACATATTAAATTTAACTTTCCAAAAAGAACAAACTTTAAGATATGGAGAAAATCCACATCAAAATGGTTTCTTATATTCACAATCAAATGCAAAAAATCCAATCTTAAATTATGAACAACTAGGTGGTAAAGAACTTTCTTTCAACAACTTAAATGATTTACATGGTTGCTTAGAAGTTATGAGAGAATTTAAAGATAGTGAAGACGTAGTTTCAGTAGCTATAAAACATGCTAATTCATGTGGTGTAGGATTAGGAAAAGATGCTTTTGAAGCATATACAAAATGTTATGAAGCAGATAAAGTATCAATCTTTGGTGGAATAGTAGGAATAACTTCTACTATAGACAAAGCTACAGCAGAGAAATTAAATGAAATATTCTTAGAAATAGTAGTAGCATACGATTTTGAACCAGAAGCATTAGAGATACTTAAACAAAAGAAAAATCTAAGAATCTTAAAATTAGCTAAGATAGAAAATAGTTTACAACCATATGAAATGAAATACTTAGATGGAAAATTATTGATACAAGATAGAAATAATATATTAGCAGAAAAAAGCGAAAATGTAACAAAAGCAAAACCAACAGATGAACAACTTAAAGATATGGAATTTGGTATGAGAGTAGTAAAAAACATGAAATCAAATGCAATTGCAATAGTAAAAAATGGTCAAACTCTAGCTTTAGGTTGTGGACAAACATCAAGAATTTGGGCATTAAAAAATGCTCTTGAAAACAATAAAGATAAAGATTTTACAGGAGCTGTTTTAGCATCAGATGCATTTTTCCCATTTGATGATTGTGTAACATTAGCTCATGAATATGGAATATCAGCAGTAGTTCAGCCAGGTGGCTCTATAAAAGATAAAGATTCAATAGAAGCTTGTGATAAGTATGATATGGTTATGGTATTTACAGGAATAAGACACTTCAAACACTAAGGAGGATATTATGAAGATATTGGTTGTAGGCGGTGGCGGAAGAGAACATGCTATATGCTGGAAATTAAGCAATGAAAAAAATGTAGAAAAAGTTTATTGTGCGCCAGGTAATGCAGGAATCGCAAATGTAGCAGAATGTGTAAATATAGGTGATACTGATGTAGAAGGACTTTTAAAGTTTGCCAAGGATAACAACATAGGTCTAACAATAGTAGGTCCAGAAGTACCACTAGTTATGGGAATAGTAGATGAATTTGAAAAAGAAGGTTTAAGAGTATTTGGACCTAATAAAAAATGTGCTCAACTTGAAGGAAGTAAAGCTTTTTCAAAAGATTTTATGATAAAGCATAACATACCTACTGCAAAATATAAAGAATATACAAACTTAGAAGAAGCTATATCAGAAATAGATAGCTTTGGGTATCCAGTAGTAATAAAAGCGGACGGATTAGCTGCTGGAAAAGGTGTTGTAATACCTGAAAATAGAGAAGATGCTATAGCAACTTTAAAAGAAATGATGTCAGATAAGAAATTTGGAACTGCTGGAGATAAAATAGTAATTGAAGAATTTTTAAAAGGTATAGAAACTTCCATCTTGGCATTTGTAGACAATGATACAATAGTTCCTATGGCAAGTGCAAAAGACCATAAAAAGGTAAACAATTATGAACAAGGACCGAACACAGGTGGAATGGGAACTTTTTCACCTAGTGAAATCTATACAGAAGAATTAGCAAATAAAGTAAAAGAAACAGTACTAGAAAAAACATTAGAAGGATTCAAAAAAGATGGACTTAACTTTAAAGGTATTTTATTTGTTGGTCTTATGATAACTGATGATGGAGAGAAAGTACTTGAATATAATGTAAGATTTGGAGACCCTGAAACACAATCTGTTTTATTTAGATTAGAAACAGATTTACATGAAATAATGGAAGCTATACTTGACAACAAGTTAAAAGACATAGAAATAAATTATAGTGATGATGAAGCTGTATGTGTTATGCTTACATCAGGAGGGTATCCAGACAGTTATGAAAAAGGAAAAGTTATAACTGGTCTTGAAAATTTGGATGATGATATAGTAGTATTCCACAGTGGTACTAAGATGCTTGATGGTAATTTAGTTACTAATGGAGGAAGAGTAATTGGTATAACTGCAAAATCAACTACAGTTAAGGATGCAGCAGAAAAAGTTTATGAAAATATAAAGAAAGTAAACTTTGAAGGGATGCACTATAGAACAGACATAGGAAGATAATTTTTCTAAAATGGAGGATAAGGTATGTTGAATACTGAAAATAAAGACTCAATGGTTAGAAGAGTACTAGTTGAAAAAAGAGAAGGTTTTGACCTTGAGGCTAAAGCTTTAAAAAAGGATTTAGTGGAAAGTTTACACATAAGTAGTATAGAAGATTTAAGAATATTAAATAGATATGATGTAGAAGGAATATCAGAAGATGTTTACGAAAATGCAGCAAAGACAATCTTTTCTGAGCCAAATCTAGATGTAGTATACTATGAGGAAATACCAGAATTAAATGGAGAAAGAGTATTTGCAATAGAATTCCTACCTGGTCAATATGACCAAAGGGGTGACTGGGCAGCTCAATGTGTCCAAATAGTAAATCAAGGTATAAGACCTGCTATCAATACAGCAAAGGTTTATATATTATCAGGTAAAATAACTGATGAAGAATTTAGCAAAATAAAAGATTACTGCATAAATCCAGTGGATAGTAGAGAAGCATCTTTAGAAAAACCAGAAACATTAAAAATGGAAACTGAGATACCAACATCAGTTGAAATATTAGATGGATTTATAGATTTAAATGAAGATGGATTAAAATCATTTGTAAGTGACAAAGGGTTAGCAATGACTTTAGGAGACTTACAACATGTTCAAAAATACTTTAAAGATGCAGAAAAGAGAAACCCAACTATAACAGAAATAAAAGTTTTAGATACTTATTGGTCTGATCATTGTAGACATACTACTTTTATGACTGAAATAGAAAATGTAAAAATAGAAGATGGTAAGTTTAATGATATAGTAAAAGAAGCGTATCAAATGTATCTTAACTCAAGAGACAATGTATATGTAAACAGACACAAAGATATATGCTTAATGGATATAGCTACAGTTGCAGTAAAAGAATTAAAGAAAAATGGTAAGTTAAATGATTTAGACGAAAGTGAAGAAATAAATGCATGTAGTATAAATGTAGATGTTGAAGTTGATGGAAAGATGGAAAAATATTTAGTAATGTTTAAAAATGAAACTCATAACCATCCAACTGAAATAGAGCCATTTGGTGGAGCAGCTACTTGTTTAGGTGGAGCTATAAGAGACCCATTATCAGGAAGAAGCTATGTTTATCAAGCAATGCGTGTTACAGGAAGTGCTGACCCAAGAACAACTTTAGAGGACACTTTACCTGGAAAGCTTATGCAAAGAAAAATAACTACAGAAGCAGCTCATGGATATAGCTCATATGGTAACCAAATAGGTCTTACAACTGGACAAGTTGCAGAAGTATATGACGAAAACTTTGTTGCAAAGAGAATGGAAATAGGTGCGGTTATAGCAGCAGCACCAAAAGAAAATGTAGTAAGAGAAAGACCTGAAGCAGGAGATGTAATAGTTCTTCTTGGAGGAAAAACAGGAAGAGATGGCTGTGGAGGTGCAACTGGTTCATCTAAAGAACATAGTGAAGAGTCAATATTAACTTGTAGTGCGGAAGTTCAAAAAGGTGATGCTCCTAACGAAAGAAAAATACAAAGATTCTTTAGAAATAAAGAAGTTGCTCAAATGATAAAAAGATGTAATGACTTTGGAGCAGGAGGAGTTTGTGTTGCTATAGGTGAGATTGCTGATAGTTTAGATATAAATTTAGACTTAGTTCCTAAAAAATACGATGGACTTGATGGAACAGAACTTTCAATATCAGAATCACAAGAGCGTATGGCAGTAGCTATAAAAAAAGAAAATAAAGATAAATTTATACAATTAGCTGTAGAAGAAAACTTAGAAGCTACACATGTAGCTACAGTAACTGACACAGGATATTTAAGAATGTTCTGGAATGGAAAGGCAATTGTTGATATAAATAGAGAGTTTTTGGATACAAATGGAGTAAAACAAACTACTGATGTTCATGTTGCTAAAGTAGATGAAGAAAATACATTCTTTGCTTCTAATGAAATAGTAAAAGATGTTAAATCTGCAAGTATGAAAGATAAATTTACAAAAGTATTATCAGACCTTAACGTTTGTTCTCAAAAAGGATTAGTAGAGATGTTTGATAATACAATTGGTGGTAATACAGTACTTATGCCATTTGGTGGAAAGTACCAAGCTACTCCAACTCAAGGTATGGTTGCTAAGATACCAGTTCTTGGTGGAGAGACTAATACTTCTACAATAATGACTTATGGATATAATCCAAAAGTAGGAAAATGGAGTCCATTCCATGGAGCTTTATATGCAGTAGTAGAATCTGTATGTAAATTAGTTGCTATTGGAGGAAATTACAGCACAACAAGACTTACATTCCAAGAATACTTTGAAAAACTTGGTAACAATCCAGAAAAATGGGGGAAACCATTCTCAGCACTTTTAGGAGCATTTTATGCACAAAGTAAGTTTGAGATACCTGCTATAGGTGGGAAAGACAGTATGTCTGGTACATTTAAGGACATTGAAGTTCCACCAACATTAGTTTCATTTGCTGTTGATACAGTAGACGCTAAGAAAGTAGTATCTCCAGAATTTAAAAAAGCAGATTCAAAAGTAGTAATGTTATGTGTAAATAAATCAGAAAATGATGTTATAGACTTTGAAGAATTAAAGAAAAACTTAGATAAAGTAAGAGAACTTATACATGGAAATAAAGTTTTATCAACATATGCATTAGGATTTGCAGGTGTGGGAGAAGCAATAAGTAAAATGGCTTTTGGTAACAAAATAGGATTTAAGTTTAGTGAAGAAGCTGAAAAAGTATGTACAGATGATAAATTATTTGAAGCTAGTTATGGAAATATAGTACTTGAATTAGCAAATGATGATTTGAGCATGTTAGATGAATATAATTACATAGTGCTTGGAAGTACAGTTAAAGATGCTAGTATATTCATTAAAGGCGAAGAACTTTTATTAGATGAATTATATAAAGCGCATTGTAGTACTTTAGAGCCTATATTCCCAACTAAAACAGAAGAAGTAAAATCAAAAATAGAGACTATAAGCTATATATCACAAGGAGAGGCTAAAAAATCATCATTAAGTATAGCTACTCCAAGAGTATTTATACCAGCATTCCCTGGAACAAACTGTGAATACGATTCTGCAAGAGCATTTGAAAGAGCAGGGGCTAATGCAAATATAAGAGTATTTAAGAATTTAACTTATAAAGACATAGAAGATTCTATAGATACAATAGTGAATGAAATAAAATCTTCTCAAATAATAATGTTACCAGGAGGATTTAGTGCTGGTGATGAGCCAGATGGTTCTGGTAAATTTATAGCTACTGTATTTAGAAACCCTAGAGTTCAAGAAGCTATAAATGAGTTTTTAACTCAAAAAGATGGTCTAATGTTAGGTATCTGTAATGGATTCCAAGTGTTAATTAAGTTAGGTTTAGTTCCATATGGAGAAATAAGAGTTCCAAGTGAAAGTGCACCAACACTTACTTACAATAATATTGGCCGTCATCAAGCTAAGATTGCTAGAACTAGAATTTCATCTAATAAATCTCCTTGGTTAGCTCAAACTAATGTTGGAGATATTCACAATATAGCAATTTCTCATGGAGAAGGTAAATTTGTTGCTAGTGAAGATGTTATGAGAGAATTAATTGCTAATGGACAAGTAGCAACTCAGTATGTTGATTTTAATAATGAAGCTACTTATGATATTGAGTTTAATCCAAATGGTTCATTCTATGCTGTTGAAGGTATAACTAGTGCTGATGGTAGAGTGTTTGGTAAAATGGGACATTCTGAGAGAATTGGTGGGGAAGTATTTAAGAATATCATAGGTGAAAAAGACCAAAAGATATTTGAATCTGGAGTTAAGTATTTTAGATAGGATTCTGATAATTAATTGGTAATTAAAACATATATTTTAAATATTTAGACTTAGAGAGATGTAATAATATGATGATAATCATTTGATATTACATCTCTTTTTTACTTACATAAAAATATATTCTACGCAAGTCAAAATATAAGCTATGTTATAATTAATTATTAAGAGGAATTGAATATTTACTGGAGGATGAAAATAATTAATGAAAATATTAATAACAGGGTCTAATGGCCAATTAGGAAAAGAATTGGTCAACCAATTAAAATCAATCAATCAAAGTATGAATCAACCAAAATATACTATATTAGCTACAACAAGAGATGATTTGGATATATCTAATCAAATTAATGTAGATGATTTTATTTTATATAACAAACCTGATGTAGTTATAAACTGTGCAGCATACACGAAGGTTGATGTATGTGAAGATAATATAGAAATTGCATATAAAATAAACGCATTAGGAGCAAGAAGTCTAGCAATCGCATCAGAAAGAGTTAATGCTAAACTTGTTCATATATCAACTGACTATGTATTCAATGGTTTTTCTAAATATCCATATAGAGAAGATAATAAAACTGAACCTAATTCTGTGTATGGAAAAAGTAAACTTATGGGAGAAAAATTTGTGGAACAATTCTCACATAAGTACTTTATATTGAGAACAGCATGGCTATATGGTGATGGGAATAATTTTGTAAAGACTATGATAAAACTTTCTTTAGAAAACAAAGAAGTTAATGTGGTTAATGACCAGTTTGGAAGTCCAACAAGTACAGTAGACTTAGCAAAGGTTATAATAAGAATCATGGAGACAGAGAATTATGGAGTTTATCATGCCACATGTGAAGGGCAATGCAGTTGGTATGATTTTGCTAAAAAGATATTTGAATTAAAAAATATAGATATAAAAGTAAATCCAATTAAAAGTAGTGATTTTAAAAGTAAGGTTCAAAGGCCACAATACTCTGTACTAGATAATTTTATGTTAAAATTAATAGGATTAAATTCGTTTAGAGTATGGGAAGAGTCTATTGAAGAGTATCTAAAAGTATATGACATAGATAGGAAATAAATATACTGATTGTAGAAAATAAAATAAGATATTACATAAAATATAAATATTTCTTTTATTTATCCGATAATCATAATATGACAAAAACAATTTTAAGGATGGAATAAATATGAAGGGAATTATTTTAGCAGGAGGGTCTGGAACAAGACTATATCCTATAACAAAATGTATATCAAAACAAACACTTCCAATATATGATAAACCAATGATATATTATCCTATGTCAGTTCTTATGTTGGCAGGGATACAAGATATACTAATAATATCCACACCAAGAGATATAACAGCATTTGAGGAATTATTTGGAGATGGAAGTTCATTAGGACTTAAAATAACATATGCAACTCAGGAGAAACCAAATGGGATTGCAGAAGCATTTATAATAGGAGAAGAATTTATAGGAAATGATAGTGTATCTCTTGTATTAGGTGATAATATATTTTATGGGTATGGATTTAGTGAAAGATTAGAGAATGCAGTTAAAAGAACTGGAGCAACTATATTTGGATATCATGTTAGTAATCCAAATGCGTTTGGTGTTGTAGAATTTGATAAAGATTTTAATGTTTTATCAATAGAAGAAAAACCTAAAATACCTAAATCTAATTATGCTATACCAGGGTTATACTTTTATGACAATGATGTTGTAGAAATAGCAAAGCTTGTTGAACCATCAGATAGAGGTGAATTAGAAATAACTTCGATAAATAATGAATATTTAAGAAGAGGAAAATTAAAGGTAGAACTTCTAGGAAGAGGTATGGCTTGGCTTGATACTGGTACACATAAAGGTCTATTAGATGCTTCTAACTATGTCGAAGTGGTTCAAACAAGACAAGGATTGTACATAGCATGTTTAGAAGAGATTGCATATACAAAAGGATACATAAGTAGAGAACAATTAATGAAATTAGCCAAACCACTGATAAAAACTGAGTATGGTCAATATCTATTAAATTTGGCTAGTGAAGATATGTAATTATGGTAAATAAAATTTATTATAAATTTTATTAAGGGAGTTTGTTATAATGGGAAAATTTAATTTTATAAAGACAAAAATAGACGGATTATATATAGTCGAACCAAATGCGTTTTGTGATGAAAGAGGATATTTTATGGAAAGTTACAATAAGAAGGATTTTATAGAGCAGGGTCTTGATATGTGTTTTATTCAAGATAATGAGTCTAGCTCGAGAAAAGGTGTTTTAAGAGGAATGCATTTTCAAACTAAATATCCTCAAGGAAAATTAGTCAGAGTTACAGAGGGAGAAGTTTTCGATGTTGCAGTTGACCTAAGAAAAGATTCACAAACATTTGGAGCGTGGGAAGGAATAATACTGTCTGATAAAAATAAAAAGCAATTTTATATTCCAGAAGGATTTGCACATGGATTTTTAGTTTTATCAGAAAAAGCAGTATTTAGTTATAAGTGTACAAATTATTATTATCCAGAATTTGAGAGTGGTTTTATATGGAATGATAAGCAAATATCGATTGAGTGGCCTTTACAAGGAATTGAAGAACTATTCCTATCAGCAAAGGACAAAAAACAAAAAAGTTTTAAAGATATTTGTATAGAACGTTAATAAAATTTATTAGAATTAACATTTAGGAGAAAAATATGAAAAAAATACTAATAACTGGAGGAGCAGGATTTATTGGAAGTAATTTTGTACATTATATGCTTAATAAGTATGTAGATTATTTTATTGTTAATCTAGACTTGTTGACTTATGCTGGTAACTTGGAAACATTAAGAGAAATACAAGACAAGCCCAATTATAAATTTGTTAAGGGAGATATTTCAGATAGAGAACAGGTATATAATTTATTTGAAGAAGAAAAATTTGATATGGTTGTTAACTTTGCTGCTGAATCTCATGTGGATCGGTCAGTTGAAAATCCACAATTATTTATCCAAACAAATATTATAGGAACTCAAGTGCTTCTAGATGCATCTATGAAATATGGAGTAAAAAGGTATCATCAGATTTCTACAGATGAAGTCTATGGTGATTTACCAATTGATAGAAAGGATTTATTTTTTACAGAACAATCTACTATCAATCCAAGTTCTCCTTATTCAGCCTCTAAAGCATCAGCAGATTTATTGGTGAACTCTTACTATAGAACATATGGCTTGCCAACAACTATATCTAGATGTTCAAATAATTATGGACCATATCATTTCCCTGAAAAATTAATACCTATTATGATTTTAAATGCCTTAGAAGATAAAGATTTGCCAGTGTATGGTAATGGAGAAAATGTAAGAGATTGGTTATATGTATACGACCATTGTACTGCTATAGACTTAATAATACATAAAGGTAATATAGGTGAGGTTTATAATATAGGTGGTCATAATGAAAGAAGTAATATAGAAGTAGTAAAAACTATATTAAATCTTTTAGGTAAATCTGAGGATTTAATATCCTATGTAAATGATAGACCTGGTCATGATTTAAGATATGCTATTGATCCATCTAAAATAGAGAATGAGTTAGGTTGGAAGGCAAAATATGATTTTGATTCAGGTATAAAAGAAACAGTTAAATGGTATATAGAGCATGAATATTGGTGGAAATCTGTTCTATCAGTTTAGATTGGATGTTTATAAAATTTAGAAAGGGGAGTTTTATATTGAATGAGATAAGTTCATTAATTAATATATTGGCATTGACTCAATTATCTGGTAGCAACACTACAAATCAGTGTAACTGTACATATAATAATTCATCTGGATTTGATATGATTATGATGACATTGTTAAAAGGATTGTCACAAAATAATCAACAGACTTCTAATGGATATAATTTATTGTCTAATTCTGAAAATTTATTTAACGAGCTTGATAATGTAGTAAATAATACAGCTAGTAGGTTTATAGATGTTGATACAAAAGATAAAAATGTAAAGTCAAGAATTGAAAATGCTGTAGAGCAAGCATCAAATAAATATAATGTGGATGCGAATCTTATAAAAGCAATAATTAAAGTTGAATCGGATTTTAATCCAAATACTGTATCTTCTGCTGGTGCGAAGGGTCTTATGCAACTTATGCCAGAAAATTGCAGAGATTTGGGTGTTACAGACCCTTTTAATATAGAGCAAAATATAGATGCTGGAACTAGACACATTAAGGAATACATTGATATGTTTGGAGGGAGCATAGAAATGGGATTAATGGCATATAATGGTGGTCCTGGAAGGATGAAAAGTAGAGGGGTAGAATCAATTTCTGACTTGTATAAAATGCCAAAAGAAACACAAAATTATATTCCTAAGGTTATGAAATATTATAGAGGGTAGGCTTTATTATGGGTATAAATATAGATAAACTAAACATAAGTCCAAGTAGAAATATAGAGGTTAAGAAACTGAAAGAAAATAATAAATTTTCTGATAATTTAAACTCTGTAAAACAATCTTCTTCAATAGAAGATATAAAACGAAATCTGGAAAGTGTAAAAAAGGCAGGGGAAAGGCTTGTACTTACTCAAAACTATAGCGATATTAGTATATATAAAAATGCAGTAAAAGAATACCTAAAATCTGTTGTAGATAACATGTATTCACTTGATAAAAATAGTAGCTTTTGGGAGCATCAGTATTATAAGAATGTAAAGATTGTTGACAATAAACTTGAGGATATGACTAGTAAGTTACTTAGTGAAGAAAAAGAAAACATAGATATTGTTTCTACTGTTGATATGATACAAGGCTTGTTGATAGATATGTATAGATAAGGTTATACAAGGAGAAAAGTTTTATGAATAGCAAAAAAGAGGATATATATGAATTGAATTTTGGGCAACTAATAGAAGAAAAGACTGGTGTTATAGAAGAAAATCAAAATGTTTTTAATGCAAAAGTAAACGTAGCTGTTTCTATAGGAAACACAACAGAAACAATAAAAAAAATATTAGATTTAAAAGAAGGCTCTATAATAAAACTAAATAAGAATGTGGATGAAAAATTAGATATATATGCAAATGATAGATTGTTTGCTTATGGAGAAAGCATTATTACAAATGAGAAATTATCTGTAAGATTATCTAAAATAGAAGATTCAGATATAAATTAGCATTTTAAATAGTATCCCTTTAGGCTATTCTGTATGAGTTTAGCTAAGGGGATATTTTTATAAAAAATTTAAAATATGCTTGAATCATATAAATGTTTTTGTTTTCTGAGCGATAACTAAATTATAAGTATGTAATTTTGGAGGTGAAACTATGGATATTAAAAATGTAAGTTCAAATATTGTAGTGAATAATTATTTAAAGAATACATCAGGTGTAAAAAAAGTGGAAGAGGTTCAAAAAACTAGTAAAACAGACAAGATAGAGCTATCTAAATTTGCAAAGGAAATGGCAAGTGTATCAAATATGAGTGATGAGACTATTAGAAATAAAAAAATCGATGAAATAAAAAATGCATTGGAAAATGGAACTTACAAAATAAAACCAGAAGAAATTGCGAAAAAAATGATAGAGGATATGCGAGGATAAAGTCATGATTGCAGACTTAAAAGTTATAATATATGAAGAAAAAAAGATACTTAGTAATATGATGGAATTATTAAAAGAACAATTTGATTATATAGTTGTAAAAGATATAGAAAATTTAAATAGGTTAAATCCTAAGCTAGAAGATATTAGTAGAGAACTTGCATCTATAGAGATAAAGAGAAGACAACTTTTTAGTGATGATATTTCAATGAGTGAAGTTGTTGAAAATAGTAATGATGAATATTTAAAAGAAATATATACAGACTTAAAGCACATTATTGCTTTAGCTAAAAATCAACAAGAATCAAATGATTCTCTAATAAAGAAAGAACTTATTTTTATGAAAAAAATGATTAATTTTATAAAACCAGCTGATAAACAAATTACAACTTATAATTCTTATGGAAATATTAGAAAATAAATATTGGGAGGAGAAATATGGCAGGATTATTTTCCATTTTAAATACAGCTAATTCAGGAATGAATGCGCATCAAAAATCAATACAGACAATTTCTCATAATATAAGTAATCTAGATACAGAAGGTTATTCTAGGCAAAGGACAGAATTTGCCACAAATAGTCCGATGTATATGCCTAGTTTGAACAATGCAATTGGAAGAGGTCAATTAGGTACAGGTGTACATGTAACAAATGTAACAAGGGCTAGAAATAGTTTTTATGATTATCAATTTAGAGCAGAAGCTCATAAATATGGTAATACAGTTTCAAAGTATGACTATTATAATACTATAGAAACTATAATAAATGAACCATCAGATTATGGTATATCTGCAGGTATAGACGACTTTTTTAAAGGATGGGAATCATTAGCAAAAGATATCAATAGTGATAGTAAAAAAAGTCTAGTGGTAGAAAATGCATCAAATCTAGCAACTTTAATAAGTGAGAGTTATAAGAAACTTGATAAGTTAAAAGGAGATATAGATGATAATATAGACTCTGAGATAAAACAGATAAATGACATGTTAAAAAGTCTTGAAGATTTGAATAAATCTATTGATGTTATATCTGGTTCTGGCTCTACTCCAAATGATTTGCTTGATGAAAGAGATAGAATATTAGATGACTTAAGTTTTAAATTAGACCTTGAAAATGGTGATGTTAAAAGTATGCTTGCAGATGGTAAATTAGAACTTAATGAATTAAAAAATGCAGATGGAACTTGGAAAACAGGTGTATCAGGAACCTTACAAGGCTTGTTTGAGATGCATGGTAAGATTGATACATATAAAAGCGATTTAAAAGACGTATCTGATGGATTAGCTAAACAAATAAATGATGTTTATAATACATCTGCTGGAATAACAGTAACAGATTTTTTTATAACGTCAAATGTAGCTGGTGAAGATATCATAAAGGTAAATCCAGCTATAAAGAGTAACCCAAATGAATTAAAGCTTACTGCTGATGAGGCTTCAAAGATTGCTAAGCTAAAAGATGAAAAAATAGATATTGGGGCAGTTGGTGGAAAAGTAAGTACAATAAGTGACCACTATAAAGCTTTTGCAGAAGTAGTAGGTTTAGATTCTAAAAAGGTGAATCAAGATGAAGTGAATCAACGTAAAATTATAAATAATATTGATAGCTCACGAATGAGTGTTTCTGGTGTATCTTTGGATGAAGAAATGACAGAGCTTATAAAAGTACAACGTTCCTATCAAGCTAGTGCAAAAGTTATGTCAACAGCTGTGCAACTGTTGGATGTTGTAATAAATGGAATAATTTAATAGAAGGGGGAATTTATAATGAGAGTTAGTACAGGTATGATGTCTAGCAGTTATCTAAACTCGCTACAAGATAATCTACAAAGATTAGATAAGGTTAATAGACAAGTTAATACAACAAAAGAAATAAACAAACTATCCGATAATCCATATAAAGCAATAAAAATATTGAACTCAAAAAGTGAAATAAAAACTATGGAGACTTATGTTGAGAATTGTAAAGATACAGCAAGTTGGTTAGAGACTACTGATACTTCATTAGATCAGCTTGGAAAGTTGTTGTCAGATATAAAGAAAAATTTAGTAGCAAGTGGTGATGGTGCATATTCAGAGGATGAACTAAAGACTCTTAGCAACTCAACTAATGAAAAAATGAAAGAAATTGCAAATGCTTTAAATGCAACACATGAAGGAAAATACATATTTTCAGGTTCAAATACAGGTGTACCTCCTGTTGAATGTATAGATAATGCTGATGGTTCAGTGAGTTTAAAGTTTAATTCTAGTCTAAATCTTAATAAATTAAATGACTCTTTGAGTATGGATATAGCTCAAGGAATAAGTGTAGATTATAATGTTAAATTGAGTAGTCTTGGATTTGACCCAACACAGGCTGACCCCTTTAAAGAGTTAAATAATATATCAAAAAAATTAGCAAATCCAGATGCTGATGCTATAAAAGAGCTGACAACAACTTGTTTAGGTGACATGGAACAACTAATAGAAAATACAGTAAATGTTAGGTCTATATATGGTACAAAAGCAAATACAGTAGAGGCTATGAAGGAAAAAAATGATGATAGTTTGATACAATTGAAGGATATTTTATCGCAAAATGAAGAGATAGATTATGGAGAAAAGCTTGTTCAATTAAAGGCAGCAGAATTAACTTATCAAGCTTCTCTACAAACAGGAGGAAAGTTATTTAATGTATCTATATTAGATTACATATAGTAAAATAACGCATATATGATGAAAGTTACATTGAAAAAAGGTATACTAGGATTTGAAAATCTAAGAGAATATGAACTTTTAGATATAGAAAATAATGATATTTTAAAAGAGTTTAATTCTACTGAGGAAGATTGTATAGGATTTATTGTTGTATCACCATTTGAAATTATTAAAGAATATGAGATAGTCTTAAATCAAGATACAATTGAAAAACTAGAAGTGAAATCTCCAAATGATATTATGTTATTGAACATAATCACTCTTGGACAGACGCTTGAAGAATCAACTGTGAACATGAAAGCTCCTATAGTAATAAATGTAAGAAATAATTTTGGAATGCAAATAATTTTACAGGATGAGAAATATTCAATAAGGCATCCATTACTGAGAGGTGATGGTGGATGCTAGTCATTTCAAGGAAAAAAGATGAAGCAGTACTTATAGGAGAGAACATAGAAGTCAAAGTTGTAGGAGTAGATGGAAATAATGTCAAACTAGCCATATCAGCTCCTAACAATATAAATATACTAAGAAAAGAAATATATGAGAAAGTAAAGAGTGAAAATATAAAGGCTACAAATAAAAATATAAAAATTTTAAAATCATTAAAATAAAATTCTTGGAGGAAGTAATATATGTATGGAGAAAACCCTTATAGTTCTTATAAGCAAAATGCTGTTTTTATGGCATCAAAAGAACAATTGTTGCTTATGCTTGTTGATGGGGCAGTAAAATATACAAAAATAGCCAGAAGAGCTATTGTAGATAAAAATACACAAAGAGCACATAGAGAGCTTATAAGAGTACAGGATATATTTACAGAATTAATGGTTACATTGGACCAAAATGCAGGACAATGGGCAAAAGATATGTACAAAGTTTATGATTTTGTAAGATATGAACTTTCAAGAGCCAATATTAGAAAAGACATTCAGATAATAGATAATGTGTTACCTGTAATAGAGCAAATTAAAGATACATGGCATGAAGCTGATAAAAAAAGTAAAGAAGAAAGAAGTAGGTATAAATAATGGATTTAAATTTAGATAAACTAAATGAGTTATCAAAAGAAGAACTACTATTAATGCTTGTAGATGCTACAGTAGAATATACTAATATATCAAGAGTAGCACTTTTAAATAAGGATTATTTGAAAGCACATAGTGAACTTGTGAGAGTTCAAAATATATTTACAGAATTAATGACTACATTAGACCAAAATGTAGGACAATGGGCAAAGGATATGTATAAGGTTTATGAATTTATAAAAGCTGAATTAATAAGAGCTGATGTAAATAAAGATATTAAAATAATTGATGACATATTGCCAATAGTAGAACAGATTAGAGATACATGGCATGAAGTTTATAGTAAATTAGAAGTATAATTATGGATGGGGGGATAAATATATGTCAAGTATAAGTCCTATAAGAGTTACAGGCCTTTCAGGAAATTTTGATATGGAAGGTATAATAGAAGCTAGTATGATTAGAGATAAGGAAAAAGTTGATAAAGCAAAACAGGCTCAACAAATCGTTAAATGGAAACAAGAAATATATAGAAATGTTATACAAGAATCAAGAGATCTTTATGCTAAGTATCTAAATATAGATTCTCCTAACAGTATAATAAATAAAAACTCATATTCTGCTACAAGAATAAATAGTTCTGATGAAAGTATTATAGTAGCAAAAGGCTCAGCTGGTGCAAATAAAATAAATTACCAATTTGCAGTTTCTCAAATGGCTGAACCAGCAAAAGTGACTATTAAATTAAACGCAAGTACTCCTCTTGTTCAACAGTTTCCACCAAATGCTAATGGAGCTAGTTCTTTAACTATAGGAGACGTAAATATACCAATATCTGAACAAGATACTACAAGTACTATTGTAAGTAAGATAAACTCACTTTGTGCAGATAATGATATAAAGGCTTCTTATAGTGAGATGACAGGTGAACTGATTATTTCAAGAAAACAGACTGGTTCGTCATCAAACATTGATTTAAAAGTAAATGGAAATGACAATTTAGCTCAGCAAATAGCTAATGATAATGGTATCACATTTGCAACTGATGCTGGTGGGAATAAAGTGGCAAGTGTATATGGAAAAAATCTAGAAGCTGATGTAACTGATGAACATGGAAGAGTAACACATATAAGTAAAGAACAGAATTCATTTAATATAGATAATATTGACTATAATGTAAATTCAAAAGGAACTGCAAAGCTGACTTCTGTTACTGATACTGAAGAAGCCACTAAAAATATGAAGGCATTTGTGGATGATTATAATAAATTGATGGACAAGGTCTATAGTTTAGTTACTACCAAAAAACCAAAAGATTATCCGCCTCTTACAGATGACCAAAAAGAAGATATGACAACTGAAGAAATAGAAAAATGGGAAAAGAAAGCTAAAGAAGGTATACTTAGAAATGATGATGAGTTAAGAGCTTTTGTTGAAGATATTAGGTCTGCATTTTTTGGAGATGGAAAAAATATTACTACTTTAAGAAAACTAGGAATCAATGAAAGTGAAAATTACAACAAAAAAGGTCAAATATCATTTGATGCAGATGCTTTTTCAAAGGCTCTTATAGATGATAGTGATAAAGTATACAAGACACTAGCGGGTTATTCTTCAAATTATGATGATAAAGGAATGTTTGAAAAGCTGAAAGATATTGTATATGATTATACTGGAAGTTCAGTTTCTAAATTGACTAAAAAAGCAGGTATAGAGAAAACTGCTTCTGCTAGTGAAAATGTATATTCAAAACAAATTGCAGAACAGGAAAGAAATATAAATAGACTAGTTGACAAAATGAATGATAAAGAGAAAAGACTTTATGCTAAATATTCAGCTTTGGAGTCTTTATTAAATCAATATAATTCTCAAATGAACTATTTCTCACAAGCACAAGGTAATTAGTTATGGATAAATTAGAAGAAAAAATAAATTTATATAAAGATATATCTTTACAGATTATAAAATTGATTGAAAAAGAGGAGTATAAAAATATAAGTAATAGATTAAATGAGAGACACAATATTATAAACAGTATAAGTGAAGTGGATAAAAATGATTTCATACAACTTTATAATGATATGGAATTAATTGCAATTGATGATAGAATAAGAAACTCTTTACAAGAACAATTGTCAGAAGTAAAAAAAGAGTTACATGAGTACAAGCTTACTAAGCAAGTAAACACAATGTATTATAGCTTAAATAGAGAAAAAGTAAATATTTTTAATAAAAAAGTATAAAGTTATAGGTTAACTTGTCCGATTATATAAATGAAGAATTAATATAAAAAGTTAAAAGTAGAAATGACAAGGATGTCAACTATACTAAGGAGGGTAAAATAATGAGAGTTAATACAAATGTAAGTGCTTTAATAGCAAACAATCAAATGGGAAGAAACGTAAGTGCACAAAGTAAATCTATGGAGAAGTTATCTTCTGGAGTTAGAATAAAGAGAGCTGCTGATGATGCTGCAGGACTTGCAATATCTGAGAAAATGAGAGCTCAAATAAAAGGTCTAGACCAAGCAGGAAGAAACGTTCAAGATGGTATATCTGTTGTACAAACAGCAGAGGGTGCATTAGAAGAAACTGGAAACATATTACAAAGAATGAGAACTTTATCATTACAATCTTCAAATGAAACTAATACTGTTGAAGAAAGACAAAAGATAGCAGATGAGTTATCACAATTAAAAGACGAAGTTGAAAGAATATCAAGTGCAATAGAGTTTAATGGTAAGAAGTTACTTGATGGAAGTTCAACAGAGATAAGATTACAAGTTGGAGCTAATTATGGAACAAACGTTTCAGGTACAACTAATAACAACAATGAAATAAAAGTTGCATTAGTAAATACTGCAAGTATAATGAGCAAAGCTGGAATAACAAGTTCTACAATAGCAAGTATGAATGTGGATGGAACTTCTGGAACAGATGCAGCTAAACAAATGGTATCTAGCTTAGATGTAGCTCTTAAAGATCTAAATACATCAAGAGCAAAATTAGGGGCACAACAAAACAGACTAGAATCAACTCAAAATAACTTAAATAATACTGTAGAAAATGTTACAGCAGCTGAATCAAGAATAAGAGATACAGATGTTGCTTCAGAGATGGTTAACTTATCTAAAATGAATATATTAGTTCAAGCATCACAATCAATGCTTGCTCAAGCTAATCAACAGCCACAAGGAGTTTTACAATTATTAGGATAAAATAATTTTGTATATTGGATAGAGAAGAAGAGTAGGGCTTTGCTTTACTCTTTTCTTTTTTAGAAAATATAGCTTTGAAAGGAAAATATATATGTTACTTAGTATAGTTATGATTGTCAAAAATGAAGAAAAGATACTTGAAAAAACTTTAAAATCATTAACCAAATTAAGAGATTCTATAGATAGTGAACTTATAATAATTGATACAGGTTCTACAGATGATACTATAAAAATATCTAGAAAATACACAGAGAATGTATATTTTCATAATTGGAATAATGATTTTTCTAGTATGAGAAACATATCAATATCCTATGCCAAGGGTGAATGGTTACTTATATTAGATGCAGATGAAATATTAATTGATTCTTCAACTATTGTAAGATTTTTTAAAGATGGACTTGATAAAAAATTTAACTCTGCCTCTATACAATTAAAAAATCTTTACTCATATGATAAAAAATCATATGGATATTGTTCAGTACTGAGACTTTTTAAAAATGTTGATTTTAAATACCATGGTAAAGTGCATGAACAACCAATGTACAAAAATCCTATATTTAATAATGTTGCGGACTTTGAACATTATGGATATTTGTTTGAAGATGAAGAAATAAGGTTAAACAAAGTAAAAAGAAATGAAAAATTATTATTTGAAGAGTTAAAAGAGAATGAGAGCTCTCCATATATAAATTATCAATTAGGAAAAAATTTTATTATATTAGGAAAATATCAAGAGGCTTTAGATTATCTTGAGAAGTCTTATGAATTATACTCTAAACTAGAATCGGCACCTGGTTACTTGATAACAAGCCTTGTAAAAACATATTTATATTTAGGAAAACATAAGAAGTGTGAAAAATTATGTTTAAAGTATATTAAAAAAGACATGAATAATATTGATATATATTATTATATTGCACAAGCACAAGTGGATTTAGGTAAATATGAGAATAGTATAGATTCGTATAAAAGATATCTTTATTTATTAGATAATTATGAAATAAGTACACAAGCAAATAGTTTATTTTCTGATACTGATACTGTAGGGCTTAGAGATGAAGCTGTTATCACACTGATAAAGGTCTATTATAAACTTGAAAAATATGAGTCTCTAGTTTCAGAATACAATAATATTGAAGATATAGAAAAAAAGAAGAATGTGTATTTTAGCTTATTTATGTCCTTATATAAATTGAATAGATTTGAAGATATAAAAAACTATTATAAGGAAATTTCAAATTCTAAAGTTGAAAGAAATAGTTTTTATAGAAACATAGAAGAATTTATAAATAATATAAAAGATGATGAAAAAGAGGCTGTATATAAAAGCTTTTGTGATATTGAAGGTAATTATGGACTTTTAAATCAGATAAGAACAAATAAACATGTATCTGTAGATACATGCAAAGAAATACTAAATGAAGAGAAAGAAATAATTTATGCATGTATTATAAAAATAGCTTTTGAAGAAGAAATTGATTTACTAGATATTTTTTATGATATGGAATATGTTTGGATAGAGAAATATCTAAAATATCTTTTAGCATTGGAAAGAAGTTTTAATTTAGAATTATATAAGTACATAATTAGTCGTCCAAACACATCAGAAATAGAAAAGATAAGAGTATATAAAGTTATATCGAAAGTAGTTTTAGAAAATATTAGTTTAAGTGATGAAAAGTATAAGGATATTTTTTATCTTTATATAATGTACTCTTATAAATACATAAAATACATATATAGTAATCTAAGTGATTTTGAATTAATAAAGTTTGTGTGTAATGATTTAGATAAATTTACTATAGAATTTAAGAATCTACTTGATACTAAGAATAAAATAAATGATGCTAATGAAAAATTAGAATATATAAATAATATGAGTAAATTACTAAATGAATATCCTTTTTATAACAAAATAATAAAAATACTTATAAATGAATTAGAAGAAAATATAAAAGAAAGTCAAGAATTTAAAGAATTAAAAGATAGCTTTATTATTAGTATAGAAAATATGATTGAAAATGGCAAAATAAATGATGCGAAATTATTGGTAGAAGACTATTCAAAAACATTTGTAGATGATGTCAAAATTTTAAATATAAAAGGGATTTTATATATGCTTGAAAATAAACTTGAGAAAGCTGATTTTATGTTAAAAAAGGCGTTATCATTAGATGTAGAAAATGAAGATACCATATATAATATAGAATACCTAAAAAATTTAAAAATAGGAGACTTAGAGAATGAGCATACCAATAACAGTTAATGAAAAATCTAAAAATACAATAAAAGATTGGCAATATACATGTGCAAATGAAGATATAAAATTTACAAGCATAATAATATTGACATATAATCAAATAGAATATACCAAATTATGTATTGAAAGTATTAGAAAATTTACCCCAAAGAATAAATATGAAATAATAATAATTGACAATAACTCTTCTGATGGAACAGTGGATTGGCTAAAGGAACAATCGGATATAAAATCTGTATATAATAATAAAAACTTAGGGTTTCCAAAAGGGTGCAACCAAGGTATTGAGTTAGCTAAGGGTGAAAACATATTATTATTAAATAATGATGTAATAGTTACTCCTAATTGGCTTTATAATTTGAACAAAGCTTTATGGTCACAAGATAATATAGGAGCTGTGGGTCCAATAACAAATGCATGCTCATATTATCAACAAATTGATGTGGATTACAAATCAATTGAGGATATGTTTATATTTGCTCAAGAAATAAATAAATCTAACATCAATTCATGGAAATATAGAGTTAAATTAGTTGGTTTTTGTATGTTAATAAAGAAATCTGTAGTAGATAATGTAGGTGTTTTAGATGAGCTATTTACACCTGGAAATTTTGAAGATGATGATTTATCTTTTAGAATGTTAGAAGAAGGATACAAATTATTATTATGCCAGGATACTTTTATACACCATTTTGGAAGTGTATCTTTTAAAGAAAATCGTAATAAATACACAGATATAATGGATATTAATAGAAGAAAATTTGAGACTAAATGGGGCTTTAATCCAGAATACAGTGGAATGATACGAACTGACTTAATTTCTGAAATAGATTGTAATGTAGAGAAAAATATTAATGTTTTAGAAATAGGTTGTGGTGTAGGAGCTACTCTTTTAGAAATAAAAAATATATATAAAAATTCATCCATATATGGAATAGAAATAAGTGAGTCAGCAGGTAAATTAGCAAAAAATACTGGAGAGGTACTGATAGCAGATATAGAAAAAGTACAATTAGATTATAATAAAAATTTCTTCGATTATATAATATTGGGAGATGTACTTGAACATTTAGTTAATCCATGGAAGATAGTCAATGACCTAAAGAGATATCTAAAGAAGGATGGTTATTTGATATCAAGTATACCAAATATTATGCATGTATCCGTTTTAAGAAACATTGTACAAGGTAATTTTACATATACTGATTCAGGAATTTTGGATAGGACTCACTTAAGATTTTTTACATTAAATGAGATAATAAGAATGTTTAATGATAGTAATTACACAATAGATAGTGTTTGTGCTACTAGAATGAGGATTTCAGAGGATGACAATAGATTCATCGATACAATGTGTAAAGAAAGCCATGAAAATATGAGAGAACAATATGAGTGTTATCAATATATAGTAAAAGCTTCTAATTGTGTAGATACTAGAAGATATTCTAGCGTTAGTATGGTTAATTTAAAATATGCTTTAATGAGAATTGATAATGAGTTAGATGTGGATGATAATTTAAGTTATATATTTGATAATTATAATATAACTGAACAATGTTTTATTGATGATATTGAATATTTAGTTGATATGTTTTCAATAAATAAGACAACTATACTAAATAGATTGGGTGCTGAGGCATTTAATAGAGGTCTGGGTGATTTTAGTATAAGTATGTTTATGATGGCTTTAAATATAGATAGAGATAATATTGACACAATATACAATATAACTACTGTATTGTGTGATTTAAAAGAATTTGAAATTGCCTATGACTTAATTAAGAATAGTAGTGAGAAAGTACAGAGTGAAAGTGATATACAAGATATACTTTATTTTATTGAAGGAAGAAAGAAATATGAATAATGAAAAGATATGTTTTATAACCTGTGTAAATGATGAAAGACTTTATGAGGAATGTCTTGTATATATAAATAGTCTAGATATTCCAAAAGATTTTAGTATAGAAACAATTGCTTTGAGAGGAGCTAATTCAATTTCATCTGCTTATAATAAAGCTATGAGAGAAGTAGATGCTAAATATAAGGTATATTTACATCAAGATACATTTATAATTAATAAAAACTTTATATATGATACTTTAGATATATTTAATAAAAATATTGATGTAGGAATGATTGGTGTAGCTGGAGTGAAAGACATACCTGTAAGTGGAGTTTGGTGGGATTCTGATAATAAAGTGGGAAAAGTATATGATAGTCATACAGGTAGAATGGATATTTATGAATTTAATAGCTTTGAAGGAGATTTTGATACAGTCATGGCTATAGATGGATTAATTATGATTACTCAGTATGATATATTATGGCGAGAAGATAAATTTGATGGATGGCATTTTTATGATTTGTCACAAAGTATGGAATTCAATCAAAATAACTATAAAGTTATTATACCAAAGCAAGATAAACCTTGGTGTATGCATGATTCTGGAATAGCAAATATAAGTAATGGCTATGATGAATATAGGATAAAATTTGTAAAAGAGTACATAGAACTTGATTTACATAGAGAAAATTTTTATGAATTTGATAAGAATAAAGCAAGTACCATACTTAAGAGTAATAAGTATGTAGTGGATTGTATGAAAGATGAACTTGAGAGAGAATTAAAACTAAAGAATTATAGAACTGTTTTAGACATTGTTTCTAAAGTTGCTCGTTTTTCTGTTTTTAATCACACTGGTTTGTATTCTTGTGAAAAATGTGAAAAGGCATTATTAGAATGTGCCAATAATTTACCAAAAGTAAATAATATAAAATTATTTAAGAAAAAAGATTTCAAAAGAAAGAGAGTATTACATGTTTTAAGTGAAGTATACTCAACAGGTGGTCATACAAAAGTAGTTAAAAATTGGATCAATAGTGATAAAGATTCTGTTCATTCAATTGTAACTACATGGCAATCAAAGACATTGCCAGATTGGTTATTAAAATCAGTAAATGATAGTGGTGGTGAAATTATATCTTTGGATTCAATTTCAGATGACTATTTAGAAAGGGCTGTAGCTTTAAGAACAATAGCTTACGATTGGGCTGATATAGTTATTTTATATATTCATATGTGGGACACAATACCTGTTCTAGCTTTTGGAATTGATGGGAAAATACCTATTTTATATGTTAACCATTATGATAGTGCTTTTTGGCTAGGTGCAAGTATTGCGGATGTTGTTATTGATTTTAGTGAAGTTAGTCAATTAGTTACATTGAATAAAAGAGGTATAGAGAAGTCTGAAATATTACCAATTCCACTAAAAGAAAAAGAATTGTTTTCAAAATCTGAAATTAGAAAGCAGTATGATTTGGATGATGATGTAACAATAATTTTAACTATTGCTAGTGAAAGAAAGTATAATAGTGTAAATGATATTAATTATTTTAAAATTGCTAAAATGATAATCGAAAATACGGATGACACGATTATTATTGTTGTAGGAGTTGATACAAATAATATCTATTGGAAAACATTAAATAGTGTTACAAATGATAGAGTTTTATGCTTTGGAATTATGGAAGAGATAGATGATTTTTATAAAATCTCAGATATATACCTAGAATCTTTTATGGTAGGAAGTCATATTTCAAAATTAGATGCAATTTTATATGATTTAATTCCTGTTAAATTCAAAAACGAAGTTTCACCAATTTTTACAAATATGTGGGATTTTATAGATAAGTTTGATTATAATAATATCAAAGAGGTTATAGATATGATAAAAAGATATAACACTAATGAATTTGATAGGAATGAGCTAAAAGAAAAACAATCAGAAATAAAACATTTTGTTATAGATAAACACTGTGTTGAAATAAAAAGTTATATAGACAAAATATATAATGAAGCTAATTATCATAAGGTTAAGTATAATTTACATAAAAATGATGAAATTGAAAACTATCAATTATTTGTAGCCTTATATGGTCATATAGTAGAAAATAAAAAGAGTTATAGGTGATAAAATGTACAATATCTGTATCAAACAATTTGAAAATTTTTTTCAGGAGGATTGGGATTATTTTGTAGAAAATAAATCTATAAATGGGACATTCCTTCAAACTCGAAATTTCATTAATTATCATAAAGAAGACAAATTTTCTGACCATTCACTAATGATATATAAAGGTAAAGAGATAATAGCAGTTGTACCTGCATGTGAAGTTTATGAAAATGATGAAAAAATATTTTTTTCTCATTTAGGTAGCACCTTTGGTGGTATTTTAATAGGTCATGATTTCAATGATATAAAGCATGTAAAAGCTATTACAAGTACAGTAGAATTATATTTACAAGAAGAAAATTTTAATAAAGTATTTCTAAAAAATGCATCGAGAATATTTTGGAAAGAGGATGCTTCATTGTTAGAGTATTTTCTATTTAAGAATGGTTATATGTTTTATGATGAATTAAGTATGTTTTTAGAACTAAATAAGTATAAAGAAGATATATTAAGTAACTTTAGTTATAGTAAAAGAAGAGATTTTAAATATTCTTTAAAGAACAATCTTATTTTTAAGAGAGTGTATGATGATAAAGATGTAATCTCTTTTTTTGAATTATTATCTAACTGTTTAGATAGAAAAGGGGCTAAATTGATACATTCAATAGAAGAACTATTGGACTTTAAAAATAATAGATTAAAAGACATTGTAGAATTTTATGCAGTATATATTGGTGATATTATGATTTGTGGTAGTATGGTATTTAACTTTCAAGGAAGAGTTTACCATACTCAATACTTAGCATCAAATTCAGCATATAATAAATATTATCCAATGATATTTTTAAACTATAATCTGATTAAAAATGCCTCAGATAGAAACTTTAAATATTTTTCATTTGGAATTAGTACTCTAAATAGAGGAAAATATTTAGATGAAGGTTTGGCTATATTTAAAGAAGGTTTTGGTTCAAGTGCTGTTTGCAATAGGACATATTATAAAAATATAAATAAGTAATACTTATACTTTATAGAATTTCTTGATTGTAGTAAATCTATAGTATTTTAACTTTTACAGAAAAATAATTAACTTATAAAGAAGGTTTGTATATGAAAAGATTAATGATTTTAGGCTCAATTAAGTATTTTGAGAATATTGTTATGTCAGCTAAAAAAGAAGGAATATACACAATTGTTTGTGATAATAGAATTGATACTCCTGCAAAAGAAGTTTGTGATGAAGCAATAGATGTTGATGTATTTGATTTTGATAAAATAAAAAATATAGCCATAGATAAAAAGATAGATGGAATTTTGACTGGATTTACAGATTCTTTAATGAAACCATATGTTTATATTGCAAATGAATTAAATTTACCATGTGTGATTTCTTGCAATCAACTTGAGTCTGTAACTAATAAGGCTGTTATGAAAAAATATTTTAAAAACAATGGAATACCTACAACTGATTATTGTATTCTTGAAAGTTTAAAAGATTTAGAAAAAATACAAGGGTTAAATTTTCCGCTTGTAATAAAACCTGTTGATGGTTATGGTTCAAGAGGTGTATATTTTGTATCAAATGTGGAGGAGTTAATAGAAAAATTTGAATATTCTAGGGAAATCTCACAAAATGGACAAGTAATAATTGAGGAATTTTATGAAAGTGAGGAAATACAAGGACTAGCTTGGGTTTACAATGGAGAGTCACATGTATTTTATATCGGAGATAGAGAGCTTGTAAATATACATGTAGGGAGAGCTGGAAAACCAGACAGATTACTATATCCATCAAAGTATTGTTTTCAGTATGAAGAAGAAATAAAGTCGATATATCAAAAGATAACAGAGGCTTTTAATATAAAGAATGGACCATTTTATGTTCAGATGCTAGTGGGTGCAGATGGAATAAAGGTGTCTGAAGTTATGCCAAGATTACCTGGAGGATGTGATTATTTGGCAATTTCACATATAACAGATCTAGATATAGGAAGGCTATTTGCAAATTTTAGTGTGAATAATGACATCGATTTTAATGAAATAAAAAAATATAATATGCATTTATCAAAGTGTGTATACGCATTACCAATATACATAAGACCTGGAACAATAAAGAAGATAAATAATATAGATAAAATAGAAAACTTAGATTATGTAACTCAAATTTTGTTGCTTGTAAAAGAGGGAGATACAATAGAGTTATATGAAGACGAGAGGCAAGATTGTGGAAGGATTTATGGAATAGCAAATAATATATTTGATGCCAATATAAAGAAAAAATATATTCATGAAATGATAGAAATACTTGATGAGAATAATGAGAATATGATAGAAAATTTTTAAATAAGGGAGCATGGTATATATGAAGTTAATAACTCATGAGCAAATTATGTCATTAAATATCTCTCAAAGGCAAGGATATGAGTGGATAAAAGAATCATTTCTGACAAAAAAAGATTGTCAATTACCACCAAAAATAAGTATGGTAGAACAAGGGCATGTATTTTACAATGTAATGCCATCTTTAAATCATAATCATATGATTGGTGGAATAAAAATGGTTACAAGATTGCCAGGAAGAAATCCAAGTTTAAATTCAGATATATTTCTATATGATATGAACAATGCTAAACTAAAAGCCATTTTAGATGGTAATTATATTACAGCCTTTAGAACTGCTGCTGTGGCTGCTTTAGCGATTGATACTTTTGCTAAAAAAGACTTTAAGACTATTGCTATTATGGGGCTAGGAGTAACTGCTTCTTCTATAATGAATATGCTTTTATATACCCTTAAAAATAGGAATATAAATATAAAGTTGCTTAGATATAAAGACCAGGCAGAGTTGTTTGTACAAAAATATAAGGATAATGACCAGTTTAGTTTTAATATATGTGATACACATAAAGAACTTATTGTAGATTCAGATGTGGTAATTTCAACTGTTACATATACAGATGAATATCTTTCAGAATTTGAATGGTTTAAAAAAGGTGCATTACTATTACCTGTACATGTTATGGGTTTTGGAAATGTAGATTATTTATTTGATAAAGTATATTTAGATGATTATAATCATTTGAAACATCTAGAAAATATAGATAAATACAAGTATTCATGTGAGTTTCATGATGTTTTAAGTAAACAATCACAAGGAAGAGAAAATGATGATGAAAGAATAGTATCTTACAATATAGGTTTATCAATACATGATATATTATTTGCAAGTAAAATCTATGAACTATGTGAAACTCTGAATTGTGAGGATATAGACTTAAAAGAACCAAAGGAAAAATATTGGATGTAGTATATTTTTTTATTAACAAGAATTTATTGTAAATTAAAATATGAAGTAATATCTTATTAAAAAGTTATTATAAACAGGGTAGGGAGATTTATGGAAAAGTACAATTTAATTAAGTTTGAATCTATTGGAAGTGAGGACGTAGGAAGTTTAATTGCATTAGAATCAAATAAGGTTATACCTTTTGATATAAAGAGAGTGTATTACATATATGGGGTACCACATGGTGTAAAGAGAGGTTTTCATGCTCATAAAACTTTAGAGCAAGTGTTAGTTTGCCTAAATGGAAGTGTTAAGATAAAATGTTATGATGGTGTTAGAGATACAACCATTGTTCTAAACAAAAATGATGTGGGACTGTATATAGGACCTGGGGTATGGCGTGAAATGTTTGATTTTGATGAGAAAACTGTTTTAATTTCAATAGCTTCTGAACATTATAATGAAGATGAGTATATCAGAGATTATGAAGAGTTTTTAAAATATATAGATATTATCTAGTTACTATGCAGACAGATATTTTCTTAATTAAATAAATTTAGCATAGATAATAGATAGGTAAGGATGTAACTTTATGTTAGTTAAGTTTAATAATTTATTAGAACAATTTAAAATCCATAAAGAAGAATATGAAAAAAAGGTTATGGATGTAATGGAAAGTGGATATTATATCCTTGGAAATGAAGTAAAGTACTTTGAAGAAGAATTTGCTAGATATGTAGGTAGCAAATATTGTGTAGGTTTAGCTAGTGGTTTAGATTCACTGATAATTGCATTTAGAGCATTAGGGATAGGTAAAGGCGATGAAGTAATAGTGCAATCAAATACATATATTGCTAGTGTTATGGGAATTAGTATAAATGGAGCAAATCCAGTATTTGTAGAACCAAATGAGTATTATAATATAGATTCATCTAAGATAGAAAAAAAGATAAACAGTAAGACAAAAGCTATATTAGTAGTACATTTATATGGTCAGGCAAGTAAAATGAAAGAGATACAAGAATTATGTAAAAAATATAATTTGTATTTAATTGAAGATTGTGCTCAATCTCATGGAGCTAAATATGATGGAAAAATGACAGGGACATTTGGAGACGTAGGATGTTTTAGCTTTTATCCAAGTAAAAATTTAGGTGCATTTGGAGATGCAGGTGCTATAGTAACGAGTAATAAAGAAATAGCTGATAAAGTGAAAGTGCTTAGAAATTATGGTTCGGAAAAGAGATATCATAATAAATTTGTTGGATATAATTCAAGATTGGATGAAATTCAGGCAGGTTTGTTAAGAGTAAAACTTAAATATATTAATGAAATTGAAAATGAAAAGTCAAAAATCGTACATAGATATCTTAATGAAATTAACAATTCAAAAGTTATACTTCCAAAAATAGAAAAGAACTGTACACATGTATGGCATTTATTTGTTTTACAAGTTGAAAAACGAGAGACATTTATGGAATACTTAAAGAAAAATGGTATAGAGTCTATAATACATTATCCTATACCGCCTCATCTATCTGAAGCATATGCTTATTTGGGATATAAAAAGGGTAGTTTTAATATAGCTGAAAATTATTCAAATAAAGTTGTTAGTATACCTTTATTTGTCGGCATGAAAGATGAAGAAGTTAGTTATGTAATTAAAATTATAAATGAATATTAAATTAATTGTAATAATACCATAAATAAATTTTTTATGTATAGTTTATTTAAGATTCGTTAATTGATATTTTTAGATACTGATAGATTACATAAATAAAATTGAAATATATGGAAAAATATAGAATGAAGATGAGATTTGTCTTATATTTTTCTAAAATAAAAATATTTTCAGACAATTTATTATAAAATTGTAGAATATAGTATTTATAATCTGTATAATTAATAATAACTAAGTTTTTAAAATAAAATATTTAAGTATACATAAAAAAAATATTTAAAAAAATTGTTATTTATTGTATACTTAAATTAAAACTAAATAGGCAAAACTAGATAAATCTAGTGACGCAAAGCTATAGGGGCTAAGGTTTGTATATACGAACTATGTCAGCCAGTTGCCAAAAAGAATCCTAAGTATACTGTATACGCAGAATTAGTCGAAAATGACTGCCTTTTTGGCAGTCATTTTGTTGCTAAAGTTCACTTTATTACAGTAGAAAATACAAATGATAACATATTTTACCAACTATAAGTAAAAATAAAGATAGACTATCTAGAAAAGTCGCTATTTTACAAAAAATGACTTCTTTACCCATCTAAATTTATTACATTTCTATTATATTTAATATAACGATTTATTTTTTAGTAAGAAAACAAATCTTTTTTTAATTAACCTCAATGAAAATAAAAAAAAATT